>JAJYNP010000149.1 GCA_021786265.1 Chloroflexota bacterium | reverse complement strand
CGACTACACGCCGATCGACGAGGCCGACGCGCTGTGGATCCGGTACGACCCGCAGCTCGGCCCGCAGCTGCGGCAGGAGCCGTCGCTGTCGGTGACGTACTACGGGTTCGACACGCGCCGGCCCCCATTCAACGACGTCCGCGTCCGGCAGGCCTTCGCCTGGGCAGTCGACTGGCGGCGGATCGCGCTCCTCTCCGACGGTCCCACCGCGGTCGCGACCTCGATCGTCCCGCCCGGGATCCCCGGACGGCCCACCGGCGACTACCTTCCGCAGTTCGATCCCGCCGCGGGCCGCGCGCAGCTTGCCGCCGCCGGCTACCCGGGCGGACGCGGGCTGCCGGAGATCACGATGGTGACGTCCGGCACCACCTATGACGAGGCCGTCATCGACCAGCTTCGGCAGAACCTGGGGGTCACGGTGTCGCTCGAGGTCATGTCGTCCGACGCCTACGCGCAGCGGCTGGTGGACGACACGCCGGCGATCTGGAGCATGTCGTGGATCGCCGACTACCCGGCCCCGGAGGATTTCCTGGGGATCCTGCTGCAGAGCGACGGCACCTCCAACTACGGCGGCTGGAAGAACGCCCAGTTCGACGCCGCCCTGGCGGCTGCCGGGCAGGCCACGGATCCCGCGGTCCAGGCGCGCGCGTACGCGGCCGCGGAGGCGATCGCCCAGGCCCAGGTGCCGATCGTCCCGCTCAGCTACGCCGCCCCGGGTTCGCAGGGCGATGCCTCGTGGGCGCTCAGCCGGACGGGATTGCTCGGCGCCACGACCAGCGCGCTCGGAATCCCCAGGTTTGCGGGGCTCGCATGGTCCCGCTGACCAGGACCCTCGCCGGAGCGCTGCTGCTCGGCGCGCTCGCCCTGCACCCCGCGACGGTCGCGGCCGCCGCGCCCGACGTCTCGTTCGACGCGCCGAGCGCCACCGCCGTGCTCCTGCAGCCGCTCGAGTTCCGGGACACCTTCCACGCCAGCGTTCGGCCGGCCCGGGTCGAGCTCGTCGTCTCCACGCCGTACGTGCCCGGCTCGACCGTCCAGGACGCCACGGTCACGCAGGCGGCCGACGGCTCCTGGCGCGCGTCGGTGACGCAGGCCGACACGGGCTCGGTCAACACCGTGTACCGCTACGCGTTCCGCGTGACGCTGCCGGGTGGGGTGACCCGGACCGGCCCGTCCGGGTCGGTCACGGTCGTCGACACCCGGTTCGCCTGGCAGGCCATCTCCGGCGCCACGGTCACCCTGCACTGGTACGGCGTGAGCACCGGCACCGCCCGGACGTGGCTCCAGGCGGCCGAGGCCGCCATCAGGCGCGGCGCCTCGGCATTCGGCCTCACCGGCACGGTGCCGCACCTGGATTTCTTCATCTACAACGACTCGGCGTCGTTCTTCGATGCGATCGGGTCGGGCGCCAACGCCGACGCGGCGGGGGTGTACATCCCCGACACCCACACCGCGTTCGGGACGGTGCTCCCGTCGGACCTCGGGTCGGACTGGCCGGTGACCGAGATCGCGCACGAGGTGACCCACCACGTGTTCGAGGTCGCCACCCACAACCCCTACCACGTACCGCCGCTCTGGCTGGACGAGGGGCTGGCGGTCTACTACTCCGAGGGACCCGACCAGCGCGCCGCCGACCTGCAGCAGGGCATTGCCCAGGGGCTCATCGTCCCGCTCGACGGCCTCAGCGGGGCCTTCCCCTCCAGCACCGATGGGTTCGTGCTCTCGTACGCCGAGGCGGTATCCGCCGTCAACTACTTCCTGCGCACGTACGGCACGGCGGCACTGCAGCGCCTGGTGGCGACCTACGCCCATGGTGCGACCGACGACCAGGCGTTCCAGGCCGCCACGGGCGGCACCGCGGCGACCTTCGACGCGGCCTGGCTGGCCTCCATCGGCGTCCGGCCGCCGCCCACCTACGGGCCCCGGCCGGCCCCGGCCGGCCCCGTCCCGCCCGGTTGGGCGCCCTCGGCCTCCCCCGGCGGCCAGTCGGCGGGAGTCCCGGCGCCGACCGGCGTGACGGCCATCCTGGCCCCGGGAGCCTCGGCGCCCGACGAGCCGTCGAGCCCGCCGCTCCCGGCGGCGGCCGTGCTGCTGCTGGCTTCGTCCGCGGCCCTGGTGGCCGCCGGCCGCCGGCATGCCCGTGCCGTGGGGAGCGCCCGGTGAAGGGGCTCATCGCCCGGGCGCGGCGCGTTCCGAGCTGGCAGCTCACGCTCGCGGCCGCCCTGCTCGTCCTCGGGTTCCTGATGGTGGCCCAGGCGGGTGCGCAACCGTCGCTGGTCCAGTACACGACCCAGGAGCGGCCGCCGCTCGTCGCGACGGCCACGGAGCTGCAGCAGCAGCAGGACGACCTCAAGGCGCAGATCCTTGCGCTCCGGGCACAGATCGAGCAGCTGGAGGCCTCGTCGGCCGGCAACAGCGCACTGGTGACCAGCCTGAACGACCAGCTTGAGCAGGCCCGGCTGGCGGCCGGGTTCATCGATTTGCAGGGTCCGGGCGTGGTAGTCCAGCTCGAGGATTCCACCCAGCCGATCCCGCCGGGTGCGGCGCCGGGCGACTACCTGGTGAGCTCCAGCGACATCCGCGCGGTGGTCGACGAGCTCTGGCTGGACGGCGCGGAGGCGATCGCGGTCAACGGCGAGCGCATCACCGCGACCAGCGGGATGACCGACATCGGGTCGTCGATCCTGCTGAACGGCGCGTACCTGCAGCCGCCCTACCAGATCGTGGCCATCGGGCCCAGGGACCTCTACACGCGGATGACGACCTCCGCCAGTTTCGCGCAGTACGTGAAGGCACGTGTCGAGGGGTTCGGGATCCGCCTCGGCGCCGGCTCGCTGGACAAGGCCGTCGTCCCCGCGTACGCGGGTGGCGTCGC
>JAJYNP010000066.1 GCA_021786265.1 Chloroflexota bacterium | reverse complement strand
TCAGTGCTCGAAGGTGACCCGGACCTCGGTGCCCTTCCCGATCTGGGAGCGGATCTCCAGCCGGCCCTTCTCGAGGTCGGCGCGCTCGCGCATCGAGATCATCCCCAGGTGCTTGCCCGCGTCCAGCCGCGTCTCCGCGGCGGCGACGTCGAAGCCCATCCCGTCGTCCCGGACGATCGCCGATACCGCGTGGGGCTGGAAGGAGACGACCACCTCGACGTTCTTGGCGTGAGCATGCTTCCTGGCGTTGTTCATCGCCTCCTGGATGATCCGGAACAGGGTGGGCTCGAGCGCGCCGGGAAGGCGCACCTCCTCGCCCAGCACGCGGAGGCTGGTCACCGCCCCGCCCCGCTCGTAGTCCTTGGTGAACTTGCGCAGGGTGGGCACGAGGCCGAGATCGTCGAGGGTCATCGGCCGCAGATCGAAGATCAGCCGCCGCGTCTCGTCGAGGACGCCGCGGACACCGTCCTTGAAATCCGCCAGCTCGTTCACCACGAGCTGCGGGTCGCGACTGATCAGTCGCTCGAGGATCTCCGCCTGGAGCACGAGGTTGGCCATCGACTGGGCGGGCCCGTCATGCATGTCGCGGGCGATCCGCATCCGCTCCTCCTCGATGATCTGGAACACCTGGCGGGAGGTGCTGCGCAGCCGGGCGCTCCCCGCCGGCGCTGAGGAGGCCGCGGTCGCCGCCAGGTCGTCCAGGCTGCGGTGGACCTGCCGGAGCACCTCCTGCTCGTGGCGGATGTCGGTCAGACGGGCGGCGGCGTCACGGGTCCTCTCCTCCAGGGAGGCGAGGTCCGCACGCGTCGAGGAGACCAGCCGGAACTGCGTGTCCACGTCATCCGCGGAGAAGCGGTCAAAGTTCTTCAGCACATGGCTCCAGGCCACCTCGGCTTCCTCGAGCCGGTCGCGGAGCTGGTCGCGACGCTCGGTGGCGTCCGCCTGCCGCGCCTCCAGGCGCGCGGCCGCGGCATCGAGGTCCTCGATGCGCTTGGTGATCAGGAACCTGATGCCGGAGATGGCGGACGGGTTGACCGCCCTTCCGTTCTCAGCGGTGACCGTCATGGCTGCGAGCGCTCACGGGACATGCCGCGGCCATCATAGCCACGCCTCCCCGGGGCGCCTGCCGCGTCATGGTGACAAACACGCCCCCCTCCGGTGAACCCGGCTCGCTCCGGCGGCCACCTCGGGGGCCGCCCGGGGCCCACCGCGCCCGCCCATCGGCTCTGTGACAAGCCGGTTGCGCCGTCACCTCTCGTTTACAGGCCGAGCGTATAACCGCCTCACGGCCACCTCGGGCGCACCGACCGCCGGCACGGTGCGGGGGCCGAGGGACCGACAGAGGACGAGACGATGAGTGACACGCCGGGGCCGACACGCATCCTCGTGGCCGAGGACGACCCCGCGCTGCGGCGCCTCATCGACATGCTGCTCACCAACCAGGGCTACGACGTGCGCACCGTGGCGGACGGGGCGGACGCGCTGGCCTTCGTCGAGAACTGGGCACCCGACGCCCTGGTCGTCGACGTGATGATGCCGCGAGTCTCCGGCCTCACCGTCTGCCGCGAGTTGCGCGCCTCGGCCACGTACGCGAGCGTGCCCATCATCCTGCTGACCGCGCGCGTGTTCGACGACGACATCCAGCAGGTGCTCGACCTCGGGGGCATCGAGTTCATGAGCAAGCCCTTCAACCCCCGCCAGCTCGTGGCGGTGCTGCAGCGTCTCACCGAGCCCGCGGCGGAGGGATCGCCGCGCACCCCCGTGGCGGTGGCCCGTCGCGCCGGGGAGTGGACGGGCGGCGGCGGATCCGGCCAGTCCTGACCGGGCCGGTGCATCCATGAGCGCGGTCGAGACCGCGGTGCCGGTCGTCCGCGCCGCTCACCCCAGCCCCACCCCCCGAGGCTGGCGGCAGCGCTGCGAGGATCTGGCCAGCCCCGGCGGCCTGCTGCTGGTGGGCGCGCTGGGGTTCGCCGCGATCGCGGTCACCTCCGGCGTCCATGACCCGGACTTCTGGTGGCACCTTCGGACCGGCCAGCTCCTCATCGCCGACCGCTTCCGCCTCCTGGGGACCGCCCCCTACACGTACACCACCCCCGGCCATCACTGGACCATGCACGAATATCTGTTCGAGATCGGGGTGGCCGCGCTCTACGCGATCGGAAAGCTGGGCGCTGTCGTCGTGGCCATCAGCCTGCTCACCTGGATCGGCATCATCGTGCTCGCGCTCCGGGCCCGGATGCGGACGCGGAACCTGCTTGCCATCGGCACCGGGATCATCGTCGGCACGATCGCCGCGTATCCGATCTGGGGCCCCCGCGACCAGATGATCGACTTCACGTTCAGCGCCGTCCTGCTGCTCGTGATCGAGCGCTACCTCGCCCGCGGTGGGCGCGTCCTCTGGGCCCTGCTCCCCTTCTTCCTCCTCTGGAGCAACCTGCACGGCGGGTTCGTGATCGGGCTGGTCTTCCTCGCCGCGGTGACCGCTGCGGAGGCTCTGGGGCCCAGGCTGGGCCTTCCCAGCGCCACCCCGCCGCGCCGCGTCGCCTGGCTCGCGCTCACGACCGTCGGCTGTGCCCTGATCTGCACCGTCAATCCCAACGGCCCGGGGATCCTGCTCTACGCCTGGGGCACGGTCGCCTCGCCGGCGCAGCAGGCGCTGATCGCGGAGTGGCAGTCGCCCAACTTCCACATCGAGGACGCCCGGGGCTTCGCCGTGATGCTGATCGCCCTGGTCACCTTCATCGTCGTCAACCGGCGGCTGCGCGCCCGCGACGCGGTGCTGATCGCGGGGACCGTGGGGCTCTCGTTCGAGTCCGTGCGCAACATCGCCATCTTCGTGGCCGTGGCGACGCCCGTTTGGGTGGAGCAGCTCTCCCTGCTTC
>JAJYNP010000247.1 GCA_021786265.1 Chloroflexota bacterium | reverse complement strand
CCCAGCCGCCTCAATCGTGCCGATGCTGATCTCGTTCGAGTCGACGGGCGCCTGCCTCGAGACCGGGGCCCGGCTGGGCGAGCTCCTGGGGCGGATCCGGGAGGGCGGGACCGACGTCGCGCTCGTGGCCAGCTCGGACTTCGCCCACTACCCGCCGGCCGCCCAGGCCGAGGCGGTGACCCGGACGCTCCTGCCGCCGCTGCTCGCGCTCGACGGCCGGGAGCTGGCACGCCGCGAGGCGGACCTGCGGTGGGCGCGGATACCGGAGCTGGCCTGCGGCATGTGCGGGATCGAGCCCGTCCTGTTCGCCGTCGGTGCCTGGCGGGCGATGGGGCTCGGGCCGGGCAGGCTCCTGGCGGCGGGGACGTCGGCCGACGTCCCCGGCGGCGACCCGGGCCGGACCGTGGGATACGCGGCGATCGGGTTCGCGTAGCGGGCCGCCGCGATTCACGGCGCGTCGAGGCGCGCCGCGACGGGCCGCGGCCGATCGCGGCGGATCGCGGCACGCGGCGCGACACGTCACGGCGCGCGGCGCACCTCCCCGGCACCCGCCGGCGAGTGCCGGTACAGTTCGTGGGTGACGCGCGACAGGGGGGCCACTGGCATCGTGCTGGCGGGCGGCGCCGCCTCGCGCTTCGGCGCGGACAAGCTCGCGGCGGTGTACGACGGGCGCACGCTCCTGGATCGTGCCCTCGGCGCGGCCGAGGCGGTTTGCGATGAGCTGGTGGTGGTGGTCGGCCAGGGCGCCGCGCCCGACACCGGCACGCGGTCCGTGCCGCTCCGCGTGATCCACGATCCCGAGCCGTACCGGGGCCCGCGCGCCGGGCTGCTGGCCGGGATCGAGGCGGCCACGCATCCGCTGGTGCTCGTCGTCGGAGGGGACATGCCGTGGCTCAGGCCGCCGTTCCTCCGCGCACTGCTCGACCGACTGGCGAGCGATCACCGGGGCGCGGCAGCGCCGATCCTGTACGGTGTCCTGCGGCCGCTCCCCTGCGCCGTCCGCGTGGCGGCGGTCGATGCACGGAACCCCCGACGCGAGGGGTCGATGCTCGCCCTGCTCGAGACCCTGGGGGTGGCCCCGCTCGCGGAGCTGGCGTGGCGTCCCTTCGATCCGGACGGCGAGAGCCTGCAGGACGTGGATCGACCCGAGGACCTCGCGGGCCCGGTGGAACTACCGGTCCGGGGATGGGTTGCGACGTGGGCTCACCGGCAGGTGCCGGGGCGGATGCCCGGCGAACCCCGCGACCCAGGAAAACCTCCCGATCCTGCCTGAGGGCCCGCCGGCCGGGCCGTGTCCGGCCGCTCAGCCCCGGTCGGGTGCCCAGCGCAGCGTCATCATCGCGCGCAGCGGCCGTCCCGGCTCGACCAGGACCGCGTCCTCCGGCAGCCAGTTCGCCGCGTCGGGCGGGCCGGTCTGCGGCTCGACGCAGATCGCGTGGGGCTGCTCGTCGTAGATCACCCAGTACCGGCACCCGGATTCCAGGTCCAGCTGCAGGAAGCCCGGCCAGCGCAGCCGGGGCGCCGCAGGGAGATCCTCGAACACATCGTCCCAGGGCCGCGACGAGGGCGGCACCGTCGCCCCGGTCGGGATCCCCTCCCCGTCCCGCGCGTACATGCGGCCCGGTCGGACGAGCAACTCGAGCTCGCCCCTCGCACCCTCGACGTGCCGGCGGAACCAGGGGTGCCAGCCCACCCAGGCCGGCATCGGCTCCTCGGCGTCGACCTCCAGGTCGATGTGCAGGGCGGTTGGTTCGAGGCGGAAGCGTTCCACGACCCGGCCGCGAAACGGCCACGGTGCGTGCAGTGCCGCGGACAGGACGGCGCCAACGTCGGTGGGCACGCCCGTCACCTGCCACGCCACGTCGGCCAGGGTGCCGTGAATCGCGTGCGGCGGCATGGTCCGCGGCATCTCGTACGTCCGGCCCCGGAACCGCAGGCGCCCGTGCCGGATCCTGCCCGCGTAGGGAACCATCGGGAAGGCGCCCCAGCCGTACAGGCTCTCCGAATCCGTGACGAGCAGCTCACGGCCGTCGATCACGAGCGACGCCAGCCGCCCCCCGTCGCGCGGCGCAACGGTCGCGTCCGCGTCGCCGGCGCGGGGCCGGATGCGGTCCTCGTCGCCGGGGTGGGCCGTTTCGCCGGGGTGGGCCGTTTCGCCGGGGTGGGCCGTGCCGTCCATGGGCGCAGTATGGAAGGACCGGCCCGCCCGGCGCGAGGTGCCAGACGGCCCGGTCCCGCCCGGATCGTCGCGGCGTTCCGAGCGCGGCGACCGGCCGCGTCGTCGTGGCCGGCGCAGGGTGCCGCGACCGGCCACCTGTTCGGGGCTGGCCCGAAGCGCGGCCACCGGCCACCTGTTCGGGGCTGGCTCGAAGCGCGGCCACCGGCCACCTGTTCGGGGCTGACCCGAAGCGCGGCCACCGGCCGCCTGGTCGTGGCCGGCCCGACCGGAACCCGGGATCGTCTACCCCTTGACGGAACCGCCCACGATCCCGCGCACGAAGTAGCGCTGCAGGGTGAAGAACACGCCCAGCGGCAGGGCCATCGAGATGAACGCCGCGGCG
Organism: Chloroflexota bacterium; assembly: GCA_021786265.1. The sequence goes on along the minus strand of JAJYNP010000247.1, from coordinate 323 downwards.
GCGAGGTACCACCATCCGCTGCCGAGTGAGTTCACGAGGTTCGCCACCACGATCGTGAGCGGGTCGTTCTGCGGGTTCGCGGCGCCCAGGTAGATCAGCGCCACCAGCAGGTCGTTCCAGACGAACAGGAACTGGAAGATCGCGAGCGCGGCGAGCGCCGGCACGCTCATCGGCAGCGCCAGCCGGAAGAACGCGGTGACCGGGCTGGCCCCGTCGATGGAGGCCGACTCGAAGACCTCGCGCGGCAGCCCACCCATGAAGTTCCGCAGCAGGTAGACCGCGAACGGGAGGCCGTAGCCGGTATGGGCCAGCCACAGCGCGAG
>JAJYNP010000004.1 GCA_021786265.1 Chloroflexota bacterium | reverse complement strand
CGCCGATCCCGGCTCCGACGTCAACCTATTTAGTGCCTACGCCTCACACCGTGAGACGAACGCCAATCGTGCTCAGACCAGGATCGATTCGTGCTCACGGCCGAGCGGACGGCCGTAGGAGCTTCGGGCTAGTCTCGAGGCCCGGCCGGGCACGCCACCAGCGCCGGGTCGACGAGGCGCTGGCCCGCCGTCGCGCGACGGAATGGTCCGCGCGAACTCGGGGCCCACTGGCCGTTTGACGAGCGTTCGGGCGCCGATCAGGCCCGCGGACAGTATCGCCGCCACCCTGGACGGCGGGTCGCCTCAGGCGGCCGCGTCGAACCCCGCCGCGTCGTCGCCCGCCAGGTCAAGCACCAATCGGCTCGTGTGGCCGGCCGCGAGATCGAGTGTGAGCAGTCGGCGCAGCGCGGACCTGTGCTCCCCGAGCGTCGAGCATTCGAGCCACACGGTCCGGCCGCGCCCGACCAGCACGGCTGGTGCACCGCAGGCGCAGAACGGCGTGTCGTGCTGCGCCGCCTCGATGGAGGCGAGAACCCGGTAGTTGTCGGTCATGCGAGAGTCACCTTGTGACGATACGATCCGTTGCGTATCATATGACGATGATGACGGACATGCAAGACGCCCCGTTCCGCAACTCACCGGCGACCCCACCCGGGAAGCCCGCGCACCGGGGGCGGCCCCGCAGCGACCGCGTCCAGCGGGCCATCCTCGATGCCGCCCGGGAACTGCTCGTCAGCGATGGGTTCGCCGGCCTCCGGCTGGAGCACGTCGCGGCCCGGGCGGGCGTCGGCAAAGCCACCATCTACCGGCGCTGGGCCTCCAAGGAGGAGCTGTCACTGGCGGTGCTCGAGGAGCTCGCCTCCCCCCACATCGTCATCGCCGACACGGGCGACACTCGCGAGGAACTGCTGGCCGCCACGCTGAACGCGATGCGCGCGGTGAACGACACGCCCTTCGGACCGGTGATCGCGGCCCTGCTCTCGCAGATCGCCATGAACCCGCTCCTCGGGGATCCCTTCCGGGCCAGCGTGGTGCAGGGGCGCCGGGACGAGGTGCGGCGGGCGATCTGGCGCGGGATCAGGCGGGGCGACCTGCGCACCGATTCGGACGTCGATGTGGCCACCGAGCTGCTGGTCGGGCCGGTCTACTTCCGCCTGATGTTCGGCGGTGACCTGACCCGCGACTTCGCGGAGCGCGTGGTCGACGCCGTCCTCCGGGGCTACGCCGCGGCTTCCGGGCGCCCGTAGGGGGCCGGCCCGGGACTGACCGGCCGGCCAGGCGGGCAGCTCCCCTCCCCGGTCCGTGCCAGGGCGGCGGGCGTCAGCGCGACACAGCCGCCGCTGATGCCGGCGTCGCCAGGCGCGGAAGAAGGAGCGCCACCAGCGCCGCCACGGTCCCGAGCAGCAGCGACGCGGCTCGCGCGTCGCCAGGGTAATCGAGCCCCAGCGCCTGGTCCAGGGAGATCGCTCCCGGGCCGAGGCCCGCGACGACCCGCAGGACCAGCACGCCTGCATCCATGGTTCCCATGTCACTCGCTCCACTGGCACAGGGGGACGACCCGTTCGCCCGTCAGGGGCCGCAGGATCATGGCAGTTCGTTGCCGGCGCAACTACCAGCGTGCCGGTCGGCCGGTCCGGCGCACCCGGTGGCCTGGACGCCGACGTGATCTGCTGACGGTCCGGGTGGCGGGGTGCCCCCGGCTCACGGGCGCACCCGACGCGGGCCCGGGAGAACCCGCCGGTCAGGCGGCACCCTCGCCGACGGCGCCCGGGAAGTGCCCCAGGGTGGTTGGGCGGTCGCTTGCCACGTGGAAAAGCTTGGCGGTGAGCGGGACCACGCCCGGCAGCACCAGTCGCTGGACCGCGACCGCAAGTACGGCCCCCGCTGGCGGTCCGACGAGGTACACCCACAGCGCGTGGACGTTCGCACCGACCAGGGCGGGCCCCAGGCTCCGTGCCGGGTTCAGGCTCGTCCCCGTGAACGGCGCACCCTGCCAGACGAGCACCGTGACCACCGCCCAGACCGCGGCCGGCGTCCACCGCATCGTCCGGGAGCCCGACACGAACAGCAGGATCGTGAGCACCATCGCCGCGGTCATGAGCGCCTCGATCGCCGCCGCCTCGGGCTGGCCGACGCCTGCCCCCGGCTGGGTCACGCCGTCGTGCACCGAGGCCGCCGCACGCCCCCAGACCACCACGAGCGCGACGGCACCGGCCAGCGCACCGACGAGCTGCCCGCCTACGTAGCCGGCGAGGTCGTGGGGGTGCACGTGCCCGGTCAACCAGAAGGCCAGCGTCACCGCCGGGTTCAGGTGCGCCCCGCTGCGACGACCGATGGGCGACACGGTCACGATGGCGCCGGTGCCTGCGAAGAGCGCCCCCGTCAGGAGCAGCCGGGCCGAGACGCCGGGAATGGCCGCCGCGACCGGCGATCCCGCGCCGAAATCGAGCACGACCGCGCTCAGGCCCCCGAACACGAGGATCGCCGTACCGACAAGCTCGGCCGCCCAGGCATCCGCGTGGAGACCGCCGTGGGCCGGTACCCACGACCCGTGTCGCGCCACCGTGGGGGCAGAGGCACCCGGGTCGGAGCGCAGGGCGAGTGCAGGCACGTACGGGATGCTACCGCCGGGGCCATCAGACGGACGCGGCCGGAGTTGCCGGCCGCGTCCCCGCGCGTGGGTGGTTCTCGCTGGACGCCGACGACCCGGTGCCGCAGGCTCTCCCGCGTCCCCGCGCGTGGGTGGTTCTCGCAGCTGGTTCGCCCGGACCTCCGCGGCGACGCCAGCGCCTCGCGGCTCAGGCGCCGCTGGTGCCGCTGTTCGAGCCGGAGCCGGCCGATGGCGTCGCAGGCGCCTGGCCGCTGCGCGGGCCGCCCCACGTGCCGCGCATG
>JAJYNP010000093.1 GCA_021786265.1 Chloroflexota bacterium | reverse complement strand
GCAGTGCCGCCGGTCGAGACCAGCTCGAAGCCGAGCGAGGCGAGTCCGTGTGCAAGCTCGGTGAGCCGATCCTTGTCGGACACCGACAGCAGCGCCCGCCGCGGCCGGGGGAGCGCGGCCGCCCGCACCGGATCGACCGACGCCCGCCCGTCGAGTCTCATCGTCACGGCACCCGCGGCCATCAGCGCCACCGCATGCGGGAAGAGCCGGTGCTCCACCGCGTGGACGCGCGCCAGCAGTGAGGCCTCGTCGTCGCCGGGGAGGATGGGGACCGCCTCCTGCAGGACGACCGGGCCCCCGTCGAGCACCTCGTCGACCACGTGGACGGTCACGCCGGTCACGCGGACACCCGCCGCCAGCGCATCTCGCACGGCGTGTGCGCCGGGGAACGCGGGCAGGAGGCTGGGGTGCACGTTCAGCATGCGGCCCCGGAAGGCCGCCAGCGTGGCCGGCCCGACGATCCGCATGAAGCCGGCGAGCGCGATCACGCGCGCCTCCGAGGCCTGCAGGGCCCCGAGAACCGCCCGGTCCCACGACGCCGGATCGGGGTGGTCCGCCGGGCGCAGCACCGCGGTCGGGATCGATTGCCCGCGCGCCCAGTCGATGGCCGGGCACGGGCGATCGGCGAGCACCAGCGCGGTCCGGGCGGCGAGCCACCCACGGCGCTCGGCACGGACGATCGCCTGCAGGTTGCTTCCCTGTCCCGAGACGCAGACGGCGATCGGGACGGCAGCCGGGGCGCTCATCGTTGCTCGATCTCGACGTACCGGCCCGGGCCCGCCCCCGACGCGGAGACCACGCGCCCCATCCGCCAGGCCCCGATTCCCCGTCCGTCCAGGAACGTCCGCGCGGCCTCCAGGCCGGTCTCGGGCAGCACCGCGACCATCCCGATCCCGGCGTTGAGGGTGGCCCGCGCCTCCGCACCGCCCAGGTTGCCGAGCGCCGCCACAAGCCGGACCACGGACGGCTCCGGCCAGGATCCGAGGTCGAGCCGCACGGCGAGCGCGTCCGGCAGCGCGCGCGGCACGTTGCCCGGCAGCCCGCCGCCGGTGACGTGCGCGAGACCGTGCAGCGGAACCCCGCGACCGGCGAGATGCGCCCGCAGCGCCAGCACGTCGCCGGCATAGATGCGGGTCGGCGTGAGCAGCACGTCGCCGAGCGTGGCGTGCGCCTGCCCGGGTTCCTCGGTAGCCACGCGCGCCGCCTCCGCGCCGCCGAGTGCGCCTCGCACGACCTCCAGGTAGGGGCGGTCCAGCGGCAGGTCGTGGCGAGCGAGGAGCGCACGGACCAGCGAGTACCCGTTCGCGTGCAGGCCCGAGGCGGCCAGCCCGAGCAGCGCGTCCCCGTCCTCCACGACGGCCGGGTCGAACAGCTCTTTGCGCTCCGCGATCCCGACGCAGAAGCCGGCCAGGTCGAACTCGTCGGGCGCCATGAGGCCCGGGTGCTCCGCCGTCTCGCCGCCGACCAGCGCGCAGCCGGCCAGCTCGCACCCGCGCGCCACGCCACCCACCAGCGTGGCGACATCGACCGGGTCGACGTGCCCCACGGCCACATAGTCGAGGAAGAACAGCGGGCGCGCACCCAGGCACACCACGTCGTCGGCGCACATCGCGACGAGGTCCTCGCCGATCGTGTCGAGGCGGCCCAGGACCCGCGCGATCGCCGTCTTGGTGCCGACGCCGTCGGTGGCGCCGACCAGGACTGGCTCGCGCAGCCCGGCCGGCACGCGAACCGCGGACGCGAAGCCGCCGATGCCGGCCAGGACGCCGGGGCCATGCGTGGCTGACACCCGCGCGCGCATGAGCTCGACCGCACGGTCGCCGGCCGCAACGTCGACGCCTGCCCGGGCGTAGGTCTGCCGGAGGGGATCGGGATCGGCCGCCCCGTGCCCCACGGGTTCGGACGCGGCGACCCGGGCGCGCCTCATTGCGGCGCCACCACAGCCGTGTCCTCGAGGACGAACTTGTGGGAGGTCGCGTCGTACGGCACCGGCACCGGGTACAGCCCGTCGAAGCACGCGAAGCAGAACCGCTCGCGCGGCAGACCGATCGCGTCGAGCACGCCCCCGATCGACAGGTAGGCGAGCGAGTCGGCCCCCACGAACTCCCGGATCTCCTCGACCGAGTGGCTGGCGGCGATGAGCTCCGTCTCGATCTGGGTGTCGATGCCGTAGAAGCAGGGGTGGTGGATCGGCGGGGCGCTGATGCGCAGGTGGATCTCGCGGGCGCCGGCCCGGCGCAGCAGCGCCACGATCTGCCTGGTGGTCGTGCCGCGCACGATCGAGTCGTCCACCACCACGACCCTGCGCCCCCGCAGCTGTTCCGGGAGGGGGCTGAGCTTGACGTTGACGCCGCGCTGCCGCAGGGCCTGGCTGGGCTGGATGAAGGTGCGCCCGGCGTAGCGATTGCGGGTCATCCCTTCCCGGTACGGGATCCCGCTCGCCTCGGCGAACCCGGCCGCCGCCGGTCCGCCCGTGTCCGGCACCGGCATGACGAGGTCGGCGTCGGCCGGGGCCTCGCGCGCGAGCGCCTCGCCCATGCGCCGCCGCACCTCGTAGAGGTTGCGGCCCAGCATGTACGAGTCCGGGCGGGCGAAGTAGATCAGCTCGAACACGCAGAGGTGCTCCCGGCCCTCCGCGAAGCGGACCGAGCGCGGCCCGCCCGGCTCGCCGAGCACGACGATCTCACCCGGGTCCACGTCGCGCACATACTCCGCGCCCAGCACGTCGAGCCCCGCGGTCTCCGACGCCAGCACCCAGCCGCCGTCGCCCGGTGGGCCGCCGTGGGACAGCCGGCCGAGCACGAGCGGGCGGAACCCCCACGGGTCACGGATCCCGAGCAGGCGGTGCTCGTCCATCACGACCAGCGCGAAGGCGCCGCGGACCTTGGGCAGCG
>JAJYNP010000060.1 GCA_021786265.1 Chloroflexota bacterium | reverse complement strand
ATCACGCTGGTCACCGGGAGCCCCCGGCGATGCAGCTCCTGGGCGATCGGGAGGATCACCGCGGTTCCCACGCCGCCGCCCACGCACACGGTGTGTCCCGATTCGGGCAGGTCCGTGGGGTGGCCGAGCGGACCGGCGATGTCCTGGATCGCCTGCCCGACCTCGAGGTCCACCAGGTCGGCCGTGCTCTTCCCGATCGACTGGATCACGAGGGTGATGGTCCCGGCGCCGGGGTCGGCGTCGGCGATCGTCAGCGGGATGCGTTCCGCTCCGGGTCCCAGGCGCACGATCACGAACTGGCCTGGCTTCCGGATCTCGGCGATGCGCGGGGCGCTGACCCTGAACAGGGTGACGTTCGGCGAGAGCTGCCGCTTCTCGTGGATCTGGTGCATCGATATTCCTTGGCTGCGGTTCCGCTAAATGCATAGTGCGGTGCGAATGGTTCTGCGGCGACCCACCAGAGTTCGCGTAGGGGCGGGCCGAAGGTCATGAGGGCCCTGCCCGCACGGGGAGGTCGCGGGAGGCGTCCCCGATGGCCGCCCGGGTCGGTCAGCCCTGGCTCGCCAGTTCCACCTCGCGGGCGGGCGCACTGCCGCCGGCCGGGAGGCCACCCATCAGCGCCGCGTCCTTGCCCTTCGGCCAGTACAGCTCCTTCTTGACGTGTGGCTCCGGGAGGCCGTGGTGGCGGAGGACCGCCTCGGTCTTGAGGATCATCTCGGGGTTGCCGCAGATGTAGACCACGGTCCGCTCGGGGACCAGGCCGTAATCTGCGCAGACGTCGTCCAGGATCGTCTCCACCCGGCCGGTGCGGCCCCGCCAGCCGGCATTCTCGGGCGCGGCCGCCCGGGAGACGGTGGGGACGTAGGTGATCGGCAGGCCGTCGCGCTCGTACCGTTCGAGCTCGCGGCGGTACCCCAGCTCCCGGGCGTACGAGACGCCGTGCGCGACCACCGTGCGCCGCGGCTTCCCGTCGATCAGGCCGGTGCGGATCATCGAGATGAACGGTGCGATCCCCGTCCCGGTCGAGACGAAGAGGTGGGTGCGGTCGTCGTCCGGCTCCAGCATGAAGCGGCCCTTGGGGCCGGTCAGGCGCATCGGGTGCCCGATGGGCAACCGCCACAGCAGCGTGGTGAAGCGCAGGATCGGCACCAGGCGGACGTAGAACTCATACCCGTCCGCGGCTGTTCGCGGCGAGGAGGCGACGGAGTAGGGGCGCTGGACGAGCCGGCCGTCGGCAAAGACGCCGATGGTCAGGTACTGGCCCGGCTCGAATGGGACGGGTTCGCCCCGGAGCCGCACCCAGAAGTACGCCAGGTCATCGGTCTCGTCCTTGCGGCGGACGAGCTCCGCGTTGTACAGCTCGGACGCGGAGTCGATGACGCGGGTGTCATCGGGCATGGTCATCGTGTCGCGGCACCTCCCTTGCTCGGGACGCCCCCGGATCGTCCTCGTGCGGATGCTGGCAGTGTACGGCGGTCGCCTCAGGCCGGCGCGATCAGGCCGGCGCGATCAGGCCGGCGCGATGAGTCCCGCCCCATCGGACGCCTCGACGAGGAACACCCGCGGCGTCAGCCCGGTCCGTCGCGGGTACTCGTCGAGGACCGCGTCGCGGAGCCGCGCCTCGGCGCCCGGCTCGACCAGCGAGACCGTGCAGCCACCGAACCCGGCTCCGGTCATGCGCGAGCCGATCACGCCGGGCGTGTCGAGCGCGATGTTGACCATGGCGTCCAGCTCGGGAGAGCTCACCTCGTACAGGTCGCGCAGCGAGGCGTGGCTCGCGGCGAAGCAGCGGCCGACGGTGGCGAGATCCGCGGCCGCCAGCGCGGCGACCGTATCCAGGACCCGCTGGTCCTCGCGGACCACGTGCTCGCAGCGCCGGAAGGTCTCGTCGTCGAGCCGCCCGCGGATCGACTCCAGCATCCCGGGCGTCACGTCGCGGAGTGCCCGGATCGAGGGGTCCGTGGCCTGCAACTCAGCCACGGCAGCCTCGCACTGCGCGCGGCGGGCGTTGTACTGGGACGCGCTCAGGCGCCGCGGCGACCCGGTGTCGCACACCACCAGCCGGCAGCGGTCCAGTGGCAGGGGGATCGGTCGCCAGTCGAGCGTGCGGCAGTCGAGCAGCACGGCGCTGCCCGCCTGCCCCAGCGACTCTGCCGCCTGGTCCATCAGCCCGCAGTTGACGCCCACGTAGGCGTTCTCCGCCCGCTGGCAGATGCGCGCCAGTGTCAGCCGGTCGACGCCTCCGCCGGCGGGCTCGGTGAGCGCCCACGCGGACGCGAGCTCCAGCGCCGCCGACGAGGAGAGTCCGGCCGATACCGGGATCGTGCTCGCCAGCAGGCCGCGGAAGCCGCGGGCCGGCACCCCGGCCTCGCGCAGGGCCCGGGCCGTCCCGGCGACGTAGTCGATCCAGGTGCCCGTCCGCGGCCCGATGGCGTCGAGGTCGAACCCGGCCCGCTCGCCCGTCTCCGCGAGCACGATCTCGACCCGCCCGTCCCGGGTCGGCACCAGCGCGATGCGCAGCTCCAGGTCGATGGCGGCCGGCAGCACGAAGCCCTCGTTGTAGTCGGTGTGCTCGCCGATCAGGTTGACGCGGCCCGGAGCCCTGACGACCCGCACCGCACCGGGATCCGCGCGCGCCAGCGGCTCCATCTCGAGCAGTGCCCGGAGGAGCGTGCCGGGATCGGCCGGATCGATCGCGATCGGGGCCGGCCGGCGAGGTCGAGATCCGGGGCCGGAACCCGGATCGGGCGGGAGGTCGGGGCGCGAGGCTTCGGCGCTCGTCACGCGCGGCGCGTTCGTCACGCGCGGAGCGTAAGGCAGACCGGGGGCGCGGTGCAGCCGCGTCTGCGCGGCACCGTACACTCCGGCTCGGTCGAGTCCCTGGGACTGGCGCACGGCGACAA
>JAJYNP010000364.1 GCA_021786265.1 Chloroflexota bacterium | reverse complement strand
GCTGGTCCAGACCTGCTCTGGGGCGGCGCCGTCGACCGGGCCCGAGCCGCCGGCAGACTCGAGCGCGTCGGCCTGCTCCGGGGTCGGATCGTTGGCCACCACCACCACGTGCGTCCCGGACGGCGCGTGCGCCCGCAGCCCGTCGAGCGCGCGGGCCAGGTCCTCGGGCCAGCGGTCGGCCAGGAGCACCACGGTGGCCACCGCCGACGGCGCGTCGTCCAGCCGCGACGGCACCGAGCCGCTGGAGCCGTACCGGGTGCGACCCGCAACCTCGACGTCGGGAGGACTTGCGGGCTCGAGCCTGAACCGCAGGCCCTGGTCGATGACCTTCCAGCCCGCGGCCTCGATGTCGGCGCGCAGGACGTCGGCCGCGTGCCAGTCCCTCGCCGCCCGGGCTTCCGCCCGGCGCCGGGCCAGCGCGTCGATCTCGGGGGGAACTGGGGGCGGGGCGAACGGTCCGGTCATGTCCGCGGCAGTCTAGCCGACACGCCGCGGACTGCCCCGGAGCGGACACTTCGCCGCCGGCAGGCCCGCCCACGGGATCGTGCGCGCTTCGCCGTTTGGGTACCCTGTGAGCGGTGCACCGATCGCTCGTCGCCGTCCTTCTCGGCACGTTCACGCTCCGGTTCAGCACCGGGCTGACCGGGGCGCTGCTGATCTACTACCTCGCGGAGTTGCCGCGGCACGGCGGCGCGACCGTCGACCCGACGGTCGTGGGGCTGCTGGGTGCCATGTTCTTCGTGGCCGAGCTGGTCCTGTCGCCACCGTTCGGCGTCGTGTCGGACCGGCTGGGGCAGCGCCCGGTCATGCAGCTCGGGCCGGGATTCGGTGCCGTGGCGGTGATCCTGACCGGGCTCACCACGAGCATTCCGCTGCTGGGCGTCACCCGCCTGCTGGAGGGTGGATCCAGCGCCGCGAGCGTGCCGTCCATCCTGGGCTACATCGCGCGCGCCACGGCCGGGAACGAGCCGCTTCGCGGGCGGGCCGTGGCGCGCTTCGAGCTGGCGACCCTCGCGGGGCTGGGCTCGGGGCTGGTCGCGGCGGGTCCGCTCTATGAGCTGCTCGGGCGGACCGCCTTCTTCCTGAACGCCCTGGTGTATGGCGGATCGTGGCTCATCTACCGCTTCGGCGTCGAGGAGCTGCCCGCGGGCTTCCCGCAGCTCGATCCACCGCGCCGGCCCGGTCTGCGGCAGTACGGGACGCTGCTGACGAGCTCGCACGTGTGGCTGCTGGCCCCGACCTGGATCGCGGTCAACGCGGCGATCGGCCTCTGGACCAGCCAGTCGCTCTTCCAGCTGGTCAGGAGCGCCGAGTCCCCGCTCGCGAGGAACCAGCTCCTGATGGGCGGGTTCACGCCGACCCAGGTCAGCGTGGGGCTGGCGATCGGGCTGGCCGTGTTCTTCGCGGGGCTGATCTACTGGGGCGGCCGGTTCAGGACGCTCCGCCGGACCACCATCATCCTGTACGGGATCCTGGGCGGCGCGGCGGCCATCGCCTGCACGTTCGTCGTGAACCACAGCGGCGGGCAGCCCCTGGCCGTCCCGGTGGCGTTCACCATCGGCGCCGGGGTCGGGTTGTTCGTGCTGGCGGGTGCCACGCCGGCGGCGCTCGGCCTGCTGGCGGACGTGTCGGAGGCCCATCCGCTCGACCGCGGCGCGATCATGGGCCTGTACAGCGTCTTCCTGGCGCTGGGCCAGATTGCCGGCAGCCTGATCGGCGGAGAGTCCGCCCGCTGGCAGGGGATCGACGGACTGCTCGTCGCGACCGTCCTGCTGCTGGCGATCGCGCTGATCCCTCTCTGGCGGTTGCGTGCGTTCGAGCACCGGCTCGACCCCCATTCCCTCCCCATACAATCGCGGCCATGACCGAGACACGGACGGACATCCCGGTAGTCGGCAACTTCATCGGCGGCGAATGGGCGGAGGCCGTCGGCGGTGGCACGTTCGAGTCGCTCAACCCCGCCGACACCCGCGACGTGGTGGGTCGGTTCCAGTCATCCGGCCCGGCGGATGCGGCCATGGCCGTTCGAGCCGCCGAGGTGGCGGGTCCGGCCTGGCGTCGCACGCCCGCCCCCAGGCGGGCCGAGATCATGTTCCGCTTCGGCGCCCTCCTGGCGGAGCACAAGGAACGGCTGGCCCGGGCCATGACCCGGGAGATGGGCAAGGTGCTCGCCGAGGCACGCGGCGACGTCCAGGAGGGGATCGACATCGCGTTCCTGATGGCGGGGGAGGGGCGGCGCATGTTCGGCGACACCGTCCCGTCCGAGCTGCCCGACAAGTGGGCGATGAGCGTCCGCGAACCGCTGGGGGTGGCGGCGATCATCACCCCGTGGAACTTCCCCATCGCGATCCCGTGCTGGAAGATGATGCCCGCCCTGGTCGCCGGCAACACCGTGGTGTGGAAGCCCGCCTCGGACACGCCGAGCGTTGCCGCGCTCCTCGTCGAGCTGATGCACGAGGCCGGTTTCCCACCCGGCACGGTGAACCTCGTCACGGGCTCCGGCGAGGATGCCGGGATGCCGCTGGTCGAGAGCCCCGATGTCGACGTGATCAGCTTCACCGGGCACGCCGACACCGGGCGGCGCATCGCGCAGGTCGCCGCCAGGCGCCTCAAGCGGGTCGCCCTGGAGCTGGGCGGCAAGAACGGGATCATCGTGATGGACGACGCCGACCTGGATCTGGCGCTCGACGGGATCGTCTGGTCGGCCTTCGGGACCACCGGTCAGCGGTGCACCGCCTGCAGCCGCGTGATCGCGCATGAGCGGATACTCGACACGCTGCTGGGCCGGCTGGCCGACCGGGCAGGGCGCCTCCGGCTGGGCGACGGGCTCGCGGCGTCGACCGACGTGGGACCGCTGGTGAACGCGGGGGCGATGGCCAAGGTCTCCGGCTACGCCGACCTGGCGCGAGCGA
>JAJYNP010000018.1 GCA_021786265.1 Chloroflexota bacterium | reverse complement strand
CCAGCCAGGACGAGGCGCCGATCTGCCGCACGACTCGCTCGAACGTCACGGCAGGCACGTGATGGCACTCGTCGACGATCACCAGCCCGTACCGGGACGCCAGTTCTCGGACGTCCTCTCGCCGCGCGAGCGACTGGACCATCGCGATGTCCACCGTCCCCTTCAGGCGACCTGATCCACCGCCAAGCGTGCCCATCCGCCTGCGGCCGAGCCCGAGATGCTCCTGCAGTCGCTCGCGCCACTGGTCGAGCAGAGGCTGCCGGTCCACAAGGACGAGCGTGGCGACCGCTCGCTCCGCGAGCGCGGCACACGCGATGACGGTCTTGCCGGCACCTTCGGGAGGAGTGGTTCATCTTCTCCGAACAGCGTCATCGCCGTGGGAATGGGCGAGGCAGACTGTCCGCCGACAGCTTCGGGGCGTGCCGCCAGGAGCGCCCGGAGCCGCGCGTTCTCGGCGCGAAGCTGCTCGATCTCGCGGCGGAGCTCCGCAGCGGACGTGTGGTGACGTGCGCGCAGGTCGTCCGTCATCGATTCATCTGACCCGGTTACTGTTGTCTACTGTAAGGATCTTAGAGTACCTGATACCATCCCGGCGTGGTCCCCGGGCAGCCGACGCTCGATCAACTCCGCCTCCTTCCCGACCAGGAGCGCGTCGACTGGCTCTGCACGGCCCCCGAGGGTCAGTGGCTCGAGCGCAAGGGCCCCCGCATACGGGGCAAGGCGCTCGCCGACGTCATGATCGGCCTGGCGAACGCCGAGGGTGGCCTGATCTGCATCGGCATCGAGGGCGGACGTGTCGAAGGTGTGGACCGCACAGGACGGCTGACGAACGAGTGGCGACAGGCTGCCATCGACTTCAGCGCCCCTCCTGTCCGGCATGCGTTCGACCTCCTGGCTTGCACCAGCACGCGTGGCGAGGCCGATCACGTCGTCCTGATCGAGGTCGATGCGAGCGAGCAGGTTCACGAGAACAGCGCCGGGGATACGTTCCTCCGGGTCGGCGACGAGAACCGAAAGCTGGGTCCGCTGGAGGCCCAGGAACTCCACTATGACAAGGGAGACTCCACGTTCGACGCTCGGCCTCTGGCTGACATCGATCGCGACGAGCTCGATGCAAGACTCATCCGTCGCTATCTGGCGGCCATCAGGGTGGAGGGGACCGGCCAGCGCGCCCTCAAGGCTCGCGGTCTGCTCGCGGACAAGTCCGGCGAGCTCGTGCCGACCGTTGCGGGGATCCTCGTCCTCGGATCGGAGCCGCAGGCGCACTTCCCGGAGGCGTACGTCCGCCTTCTGCGGTACCGGGGAACGACGCGCGAGACGGGTTCGCGCTCCAACGTGACTCAGGACGTGCGGCTGACCGGCCCGCTGCCCGATCAGATCACAGCCGCCCGCCGCCAGCTCCTCCGATGGCTCCCCACGGTCACGCGACTGGGCGACAAGGGGCGATTCGGCCGAGAGACGCACGTGCCCCAGCCCGTGTGGCTCGAAGCGGTCGTCAATGCGGTCGTCCATCGTTCCTACGCGATGAGCGGCGATCACATTCGGGTCGAGGTCTTCGACGACCGCATCGATGTCGAGAGTCCGGGCCGCCTTCCAGGGCTTGTCCGGCTCGACAACATCAGAACGACCCGCTTCGCGCGGAACCCACGCATCGCGCGCGCCATGGCCGATCTCGATTTCGGTCGGGAGCTCGGCGAGGGAGTGAACCGGATGTACCTGGACCTGGAGAGAGTGGGTCTTCCGGATCCGGTCTTCGTCCAGGCCGGCGCGTCGCTCCGCGTCACGTTCCTCGATGATCCGGTCGGCGCCCGGATGCAGGCAGTGCTGCCGCCGGGGTCGGACCGGTTCGTCGAGCATCTCCTCCGGACAGGTCGGGTCACGACGAGCCAGGCGATCACGCTGCTCGGGGTGTCGCGGCCCACGGCGATCGGCTACCTGCGACGGCTGGAGGAAGGCGGGTTCGTGGAGGCTGTCAGGACCTCGCCCAACGATCCAAGGGGATTCTGGCGCCCGGCCCGGAGGACATAGCAACTACTCTCATCTACTGAGCCTGAGGCTGAGACCTGCTTCGGGCTCATCCGTTGACTGGCGCCCGGGAGCTTCCGCCCTCTGGACCGCGTGGTTGGTCGACCCAAACGCGCCTCGGCGACTCTGGCAGTCGGGACCTGAAGGGCCAGTGAATCCAGCGCGGGGGCACGCCCGCCCAAACGTGGGGTGGGGCCACCGGTCGTGCCACCGATGACCCCACCGTGCCGGTGGGCCGTCACACCGACGGCCTACCGGGAGCGAGCCGTCACTGCTCGCCCTGGAACTGGTGGTCGACGTTGCCGCCCGCGGCGTCCGTGTGTCCGCCCGGACCGTCGGTCTCGGTCCCGGCCGCCTCGGCGGCGCCGCTGGCCGCCTCAGCCGCCGTCTCGGGTGCCTCGACCCCGGCCACCTCGGCCGCCGTGCCGGCCGCATCCGGAGCGGTCTGGTCGCCCTGCTGAAGGTCGACCTGCTGGCCGCTGGCAGTCGACGCCCCAGCCGCCGGTTGCACCTGCGTCTGTAGCGTGACCGGTGGGGTCGTCGGCGCATTCCCGGCGAAGGCGACCCCGGCGCCGCTCAGGAGAAGCACGGCCAGACCGCCGATGGCAGCGCCGCGCAGACGTGCGAGCATCATGGTGATGGCTCCTGTTCAAGGGTCGGGCTTGCTGCCCGATCGCTGTGACGAGCCTGGCAGACGCTCCATGAGGCGACCGTGAATCCCGCCATGCCGGGGATTCATCGAACGTTCATCCGGCCGCGCCACAATGAGCGCACGATGGACCAGACCAGCACCACCAGCCGCCGGCGGCCGCCGTCGTGACCCGGGGCCGCCGGTGAAGCTCCTGCTGCTCGAGGACGACGTGCGCCTCAGCGGCCTGCTGCAGCGGGGGCTGCG
>JAJYNP010000283.1 GCA_021786265.1 Chloroflexota bacterium | reverse complement strand
GACCGCCTGATGCTCCAGGTCGGCGGAGGGGCGCTGGCCAGCGCCTGCATCGAATCGCTCACCGAGGCGGTCGCGCTGGGGGCCCTTGCGCGGGCGCCGCGCTTCGACGCGGTGCAGACCGAGGGCGCCTGGCCGCTGCCCCGGGCGTTCGACCGGGTGGCCGCCCGGTTGCCCGGAGAGCCGACCGCGGCGGACCGGCGCGCCGCGATCGCGTTCGCCGCCACCCACCGCTCGGCCTTCATGTGGCCGTGGGAGGAGGAGCCCCACAGCATCGCGCACGGCATCCTGGACGACGAGACGTACGACTGGCTGGCGGTGGTGGAGGGGATGCTCGCCACGGGCGGCAGCCCGGTGGTCGTGAGCGAGGAGACCCTCGCCCGTGCGAACACGCTGGCGGTCGAGGCGACCGGGATCGACGTCGACGAGACCGGATCGTCGGGCCTGGCCGGACTCCTCGATCTGCGGGAGCGCGGCCGGGTCGGGGATCGCGAACGGGTCGCCGTCCTCTTCACCGGGGCCCGCAGGTAGCCCGATCGGTCACTCCGGCGTGGCGGGCTCCGGCACGCGCGAGCCACCCGCGGCGGCCGTCGGGATGTGCGGCAGCGAGCCGGTGACGCCGGCCAGCAGCGTCGCCATGACGGCGGCCGGCTCGAGCGACAGGACCTCGCCGTCGGCGGCCCCGGTCGGCGTCGCCTCGAGCAGCGCGAACGTGTCGCGGTCGAGCACGGCCCGGAAGCCGGGTGCGAGGTACTCGATCCGGGCGTCGATCGAGATGCGGTGGGTCCCCCCGTCGATGCGCGCCTCCATGACGCCGTCGCCGAGGAGCATGTAGGCGTTCGAGTCCTGCGCCTCGAAGTCGGTCCGGTCGAGGTACAGCCGCGGCTTGTCCACGTAAGGCCTGCCCGACGTGGGGCACACCGTCACGCAGTTGCCGCACTCGTTGCAGAAGTCGGTGAGGACGGCGATCTGCAGCCGCTGGTCCACCGCGAACGGCGTCGTGCCGGTCGCCGTCACGGCACCGTCGGCGACGGTCAGGACGGGCAGCTCGGCACGCACCGGCTCCGCCTCGTACGTCATCAGGGCCAGGTTGGGGCACACGCCGACGCACAGGCTGCAGATCGTGTCGCAGTCGAGGCAGCGGCCGGCCTCGCGCCTCGCCTCCTCGGCCGAGTAACCCAGCACGGTCTCCTCGAAACCCTCGCGCCGGTCGAGCTCGCTGACGCGGATCGGAACCCGGTAGTCCCGACGGGCGCGCCGGACCACCAGCGCCTGGTACTCCGCGGGGTCCAGCGCCGCTGTCGGGGCGCTCGTCCCGGCCCGGGGTGCGACGCCGAGCGCGGCGGCCATGGCGGCGGCGACCCGCTTGCCGTCCGCCGCGGCCCGCACGATCGAGGCTGGACCTCCACCGGCGACGTCTCCGCCGGCGTACACGCCCGGGACGGACGTCTCGAAGGTGACCGGATCCACCGCGATGTAGCCGGCGGGTGTCAGGTCCGGCGCACGATCCCCGAAGAAGTCGAGCACCGCGTGCTGGCTGATCGCGAGGATCAGGGTGTCCAGGCCGATCTCGAACTCGGAGCCCGGGACGTCCTCGGGCACCTTGCGGCCGCCGGCGTCCCGCGTTCCGCCGTAGGCCGTCCGCACGCAGACCAGGCCCGCCAGCATGTCGTCGGCGACCCGGAGCGCTACGGGCCGCGCGAGCTCCACGATCGAGATGCCCTCCTCGCGGATCGCGTGGATCTCCTCCCGGTCGGCCGGCATCTGGTCCACCGTCCGCCGGTAGATCAGGGAGACCGACGGCGCGCCCACGCGACGGGCGGTCCGGACGCAGTCCATGGCCGTGTCCCCGGCCCCGACGACGCCCACGCGGCTCCCGATCGCGAGCGGGTGGCCCTCGCGGACGCTTCGCAGGAAGGTCACGCCGTCGATCACGCCCGCGGCGTCTTCGCCGGGCAGCCCCAGCCGCTTGGCCTGCTGCGCGCCGACCGCGACGAAGACGGCCGCGAAGCCGTCCGCGCGCAGGTCGCCGAGCGTGAAGTCGACACCGGCCCGCCGGTTGTACCGGATCTCGACGCCGAGGCGCTCCAGCACCGCCAGGTCCTGGTCGATCGGCGCCTGCGGCAGCCGGTAGACGGGGATCGCCCCGCCGACCATGCCGCCGGGGTACGGGTGCTCCTCGAAGACAGTGACGCCGATCCCGGCGTAGGCCAGCCACTCGGCTGCCGCCAGCCCCGCCGGCCCGGCCCCGACGATCGCCACCCGCCGGCCGGTCGAGGGAGGCGCGGCGGGCGACGCCGGCTGCCGCTCCTGCTCCATGATGAAGCGCTTGATCTGCCGGATCGCCAGCGGCTGGTCGAGATGGGTGCGGATGCAGGTGTTCTCGCACAGGTGATCGCAGACCCGGCCGAGCACCGCCGGCAGCGGGTTGTCCAGGCGCGTGATCCGCACCGCCTCCCGGAAATCGCCGGAGCGCACCGCGGCCATGTACCTGGGGACCTGCTGGTCCACCGGGCACTCGTCGAGACAGGGCGCCGCGATGCAGTCGAAGGCGCCCAGGTGGCGTGGCGTCTTGGACCGGTCGGTCCGGAAGGCGTCCTTCCGGTAGCGCCACTCGTGCCGGACCCGGTCGGCGTATCGGTGCAGGTTGAACCGGGCGCACGCCTCGACGTCGTCGCCGGCGCCCGTGAAGCCGCCTGCCAGCGCCGTTCGGCGGATGAAGTCGTCGGTGTCGAGCGCGCCCACGGCGTCGAAGGCGGCCTCGACCTGCTCCGGGTACTGGAGCATCCGCAGGTAGCCGCCGGACTTGAGCAGGTCGGAGGAGACGGTGACGGTGCGCATGCCCGAGGCGAGGAGGTGCGCCACGTTGAAGGCGTCGGCGCCCCCGGCGAACGAGATCGGGACCGCGGCCCCGAACTCGTCGA
>JAJYNP010000340.1 GCA_021786265.1 Chloroflexota bacterium | reverse complement strand
GCGATCCTCCCGGGCATGACTCACGTGCAGCCAGCGCAGCCCGTGCTGCTCGCCCACCACCTGCTGGCCTACGTCGAGATGCTGGAGCGCGACCGGGGCCGGCTGGCCGACTGCGCCCGGCGGGCGGATCGCTCGCCGCTGGGGGCGGGGGCGCTGGCGGGGGCAGGCTTCGCGCTCGACCGCGAGGCGACCGCGGCCGACCTGGGGTTCGCGGGCGTCACCGCCAACTCGCTCGACGCGGTGAGCGACCGCGATTTCGCGGTGGAGTTCCTGGCCGCCGCCGCGCTGGCCATGGTGCATCTCTCCCGGCTGGCCGAGGAGCTGGTGTGGTGGTCAAACCCGGCCTTCGGCTGGGTGACGCTGGCGGATGCCCACGCCACCGGCTCGTCGATGATGCCGAACAAGAAGAACCCCGACCCGTGCGAGCTGGTCAGGGCCCGTACCGCCCGCGTGGCGGGCCACCTCGCCACGATGCTCGGAGTGCTCAAGGGACTGCCGCTCGCGTACCAGCGCGACCTGCAGGAGGACAAGGCCCCCCTGTTCGACGGAGCCGCCGTCTTGGGGTCCTCGCTGCGCGTGATGACGGCCGTGATGCTCGGTCTCGCCTTCGATCCGGGCCGCATGCGCGAGGCTGCCCTGCGGGGCCACGTCACCGCCACGTCGGTCGCGGATGCGCTGGTGGAGCGCGGGCTGCCGTTCCGCGTCGCGCATCACGTGGCGGGCCGGCTGGTTGCGGAGGCCGAACGGCGGGGCTGCCGGCTGGACGAGCTCGATGACGATGCGTTCCGGGAAGCGCTGGCGGTTGAGGATGGGCCCGAGGCGCGCCGCCTGGCCGGTGAGATCGGATCGGGGCTGGCTGGCGAGTTGCGGCAGGCCGCCACGCTGGAGGCCGCGGTCGCGCGCCCCCGCGTGGTGGGCGGCACGGCGCCGGAGCGCGTGCACGACGCGATCGGGGCCGCCCGGAAGCGGCTGGACCACCTGGCTGGTTGACCCGACGCGGGTCACCGCACTCAGCGGACTGGCAGACCCCGCTCTGGGTGCGGCCGGCGCTCAATCACCCGATCGGGCGCCCCAGTGCCGCCTGGCTTCCTCCTCCATGTCCTCGAGCCGGGTGTAGTAGTCCGGGAACTCCTTGAGGTGCGCGAGCGCGATCTTGCCGGTGGTGACGGGATCGTCGCCGGTCACGTTGGTGGCCGGGTCGCGCAACCCGTGCTCGAGCTCCACGTCCATCCCGGCCCGGAACTGCTCCACGTCCCAGTCTGCCGACGACCAATCGATGCCCAGTTGCTCGCCGATGCGGCGGGCCTCCGCGCTGCTGAACCGGCGCATTTCCATGGATGCCACCTCGCTCTATCGCCGGTCGCCCATGACCACGACGATGTTGGTGTCGGCCCTGACATTGTCCGTCACCGGGCAACGCTGCTCGGTCTCATCGAGCCACGAGGCGATCTCATCCTCGGTTGCGCCGTCCATGTCCGCGTCCGCGGTCACCTTGATCTGCTGGAACCCGGCGCGCTCCTCGAACGAGCACCCGATGAACGCGCAGGGGTTCATCGTCCCGTCGATCACGATCTTCATTCCGTTGAGCCGCAGGCCGCGCTGCTTGGCAACTTCATGGCCGGTGACGTTCAGACAGCCGGCCAGCGACATCAGCAGCACCTGGATGGGGGAAGGGCCGGCGTCGCTGCCGCCCAGTTCCGGGGGCTCGTCGATGACCATGGAGAACCGCCCTGCGGTGATGGTCATCCTCGTCGGGCTTTCGCTCTGGCCTCGGACGATGACTCGCACGTCCCGGCTGATAGTGTTCACGGAACATCCTTTCCGGTAGCTCGGCCGCCCGATCCCCGCAAGCCACCATCGCTCCAGCCCGAACGGAACACGCCGCCGTGACTGTATCACACGCAAGACTGATGCGTCTGACCCGCGCCTGGCGATCAGGCCCTGGCCGGAGATCGCGGCTCGAGCTTCAGCAGTGTGACTTTCAGGAGATCCGCACCGACGAGGAAGCCGATGGCCAGCACGAGGACGCCGCCGACGACCAAGGGCGAGATGGGGGCCATCAACCAGCCCTCCGTCGCGAGGAGGGCGACCACGCCGATGTCAAGGACGGTGGATATCACCACCCAGCGTCCCGGATAGGGCGGCTGCCAGAAGAAGCCCCGGGCGCGCGTCAGGTAGAGGACCGCCTGAGTCACGGCGAAGATCATCCAGACGAAGATCACGGTCTGGGTGGCGGCGCTCTCAAGCCGGAGCGCATCGGCCGCCGCCCAATAGACGACGCCACTCAACAGCACCAGCAGCGTCGCCAGCCCGAGGCTGGTCGTCACCAGCGTGCGCACCGCCCAGCGATCCGGCACGGGGGAAGGCAGCACGTGGTCGGTGGACAGCGACATGGTGGCCACGTCGGTGGCGAACATCAGCAGGACCATGAGGAGCGGATTGAGCACGAGGGCGCCGAAGAGGACGACCCCCAGGCTCAGGAAGACCGGGATGCCCATCTTGCGGGTGGTCATGGTCAGCACGAAGGCCAGCATGCGCTGGTAGATGCGCCGGCTCCCCTCGATGGCCGCCACGATCTCACCCAGCCCAGCGCGGGTAAGCACCAGGCTGGCTGCCGCCTTGGCCACTTCGGTCGCGCTGGCCACCGCGATGCCCACGTCGGCCTGTCGGAGGGCGGGGGCATCGTTCACCCCGTCGCCGGTCATCCCCACCACGTGGCCGGCCCGCTGGAGCGCCTCCACGAGGACGAACTTGTCCTGCGGCAGGACCTCCGCGAAGACCCCATATCGCTCCAGTTCGGCCGGGTTCACGCCGGTCTGCAGCGTCCCGGCGGGGGCGGCCGGGCCGCCGATGCCGACCGTCGCCGCCACCGCCCGCGCGGTGGCCTCCCCGTCTCCGGTCACCAGCACCACACGCACGCCCCGGCGCTGG
>JAJYNP010000287.1 GCA_021786265.1 Chloroflexota bacterium | reverse complement strand
AGCGCGATCAAGCTGTCCCAGGCCTGGCAGACCACGAAGGCCGGCTACGACGCCTTCCTGGAGCACATGCCGATCGTCGGGTCGGCCGCCGTCGAGCTGTCGCGCCGGGCGCGGAAGTCGGTCGTGAACTTCGCGCAGCAGCCGGGCCACCTGTTCGAGGACCTGGGCATCACCTACATCGGGGTGGTGCCGGGCCACGACCTCGGCGTCCTCACCTCCACGCTCCGGCGGGCGCTGCGCCTGGAGGGCCCCGTGCTCGTCCACGTGCGCACCCAGAAGGGGCACGGGTACGAGCCGGCCGAGGCCGACCAGGTCGGCTTCCACGGCGCGGCCCTCCCACCGATGGACGTCCCGGGCATCACGACCCGGCCGCCGGTGGACCAGCCGAACGGCGACGGCGACGCGACCCTGTCGGTCGCCCAGGCCGCCGCCGCCGCCCGCAAGCCCCCCACCTACACCTCGGTCATGGCGCAGGAGCTGCTGGAGATCGCCGCCGGGGATCCCCGCGTGGTCGCGATCACGGCCGGCATGCCGACCGGCACCGGGCTCCACCTCTTCCAGGGGGCGTACCCCGACCGCTTCTTCGACGTCGGCATCGCCGAGCCGCACGCCGTGACCCTCGCGACGGGGCTGGCGCTCGGCGGCCTCCGGCCGTTCGTGGCGATCTACTCGACGTTCCTCCAGCGCGCGTTCGACCAGACGGTGCACGACGTGTGCCAGAACGATCAGCCCGTGGTGATCGGCGTGGACCGGGCCGGCCTGGTCGGCGAGGACGGCACCAGCCACCAGGGCATGTTCACGCTCCCGGCCCAGCGGCAGCTGCCGAACCTGGTCATCGCGTCGCCGAAGGACGAGCAGGAGCTGCGCCGGCTGCTCCGCACGGCCTTCGCGCAGCCGCACCCGTTCGCCCTGCATTACCCACGGGATCCCGGCCTGGACCTGCCGGCGGTCCAGCCCACCACCATCCCGGTCGGGGAGGCTGAGCTGCTCCGCGAGGGGCACGACCTCCTCTTCGTGGGCTTCGGCCCCATCGTGATGCGCGCGCTGGCCGTGGCCGACGCGCTGGAGGCGACGGGCTGGTCGGTGGGTGTGATCAACGCCCGCTACGTGCAGCCGCTGGACGAGGCGCTCATCGTCCGGCACGCGCTGGGGAAGCAGCTCGCGGTCACCTTCGAGGAGAGCGTGGAGGCCGGCGGTTTCGGCTCGGCGGTTCTCGAGGCGATGGCCCGCGCCGGCCTGTCCGACGCGCGCGTGCGCGGCGTCCCGGTGCGCATCATCGGGATTCCCGCTGGCCACTTCGTCGACCACGGGTCGGTGGCCGACCTGCGCCGCACCCTCCGCCTCGACCGCGTCGGGCTCGAGTCCCAGGTGCGGGAGACCATCGCCGAGCTGGGTATCGTCCCGTCGCGCCCCGTGGTGGAGGCACGCTCCGCCTGAGCCGCGTGCGCCTCGACCAGCTGGTGGTCACCCACGGCCTCGCCGATACACGCTCCCGGGCCCAGGCGCTGCTGCTGGCCGGACGCGTCCGCGTCGGGACGGGTGACGGTGCCCGCACCGACCGCAAGCCCGGCGACCTGGTCGACCCGGCGACTCCCCTCGAACTCGTCGAGCGTGCGCCGTTCGTGTCGCGGGGCGGGGAGAAGCTCGCCGGCGCGCTCGACGCGTTCGGCGTCGACCCATCCGGCCGGGTGTGCCTGGATGTCGGCGCATCCACCGGCGGGTTCACGGACTGTCTGTTGCGGCGCGGCGCTGCGCGTGTCTATGCTCTCGACGTGGGTCGTGGCCAGCTCGCCCAGTCGCTCCGTGCGGATCCCCGCGTCGTCTCGATGGAACGGACGCACGCGCGTCGCCTCGACCCGTCCGATGCCCAGCACGTGGCCCTGCCCGAGCGCCCCTCCCTCGCGGTCATCGACGTCTCGTTCATTCCGCTCGAGCGGATCCTCGAGGCCGTGGCGGGTCAGCTTGCCCGGGGTGGCGAGATCGTGGCCCTGGTGAAGCCCCAGTTCGAGGCCGGGCCCAGGCGCGCCGCGGGCGGCGTGGTGCGCGACCCGGCGGTCCATCGCGAGGTGCTGGACGCGGTGGCGGCCTTCGCCGCGTCGATCGGTCTCCAGGTCCGGGGCGAGGTTCCGTCGCCGCTGCTGGGTCCGGCGGGCAACCGCGAGTTCTTCCTCCACCTCGCGGTCCCGGCCTGATGCGCCTCGGCTTCGCCTTCAATCCGACGATCCCGGCCACGCTCGACCTGCGGGAGCGGGCGCACGCCTGGTGCGACGAGATGGGCGTGGAGCGCTGGGACGCCGCCGCCGGGGACGGCGAGGCGCTGGTCGCCGGGCTGCCCGGCACCGACGTGCTGGTGGTGCTGGGCGGCGATGGCACCCTGCTCCGCGCGGCGCACGCGGTGGCCGTGGCCGAGGCCGACGTGCCCATCCTGGGCGTGAACCTCGGCAAGGTCGGCTTCCTGTCGAAGGCCGAGGCGCACGAGCTCGAGCGAGTGCTGGCACGCGTCCGCGACGGGGACTACGCGCTCGAGGACCGGATGGTGCTGGAGGCCCGCCTCCTGCCGGGCGGCCGGGAGGAGGGGGCGAGGTCGTTCGTGGCGCTGAACGACGCGGCGATCGTGCGTGCCCGGGAGGCCAGGGTCGTCCGTCTCGAGGTCACCATCGACGGGTCGCACGTGGCGACGTACATCGCCGACGGGGTCATCGTGGCCACGCCCACCGGGTCCACCGGCTATTCCTTCAGCGCCGGCGGCCCCATCCTGGACCCGACCAGCCGGAACCTCGTCGTGACCAGCGTGGCGGCATACCTGAGCGCGATCCGCTCGGTGGTGGTGGGGCCGCGTCACACGGTGCGGGTGCAGGTCCTGGCCGCGTTCGACGTGCTCGTCAGCATCGACGGGCACGAGGACGTGATGCTGAACGTCGGCGACGTGGTC
>JAJYNP010000382.1 GCA_021786265.1 Chloroflexota bacterium | reverse complement strand
TCTGGACGCCTACCGCACGCCCCTCCTGCTCCTCGGCCTGGCCATGAACGCGCTCGGGATCGTCGTCATCGGCCGTCAGCTCAGGCGGGCCAGGCGCGCCTGCGCCATCGCAGACGCGCGTCGCCCGTAAGACACGCGAGCCACGGCGATGACGACGCGGGACGCGGCGCTGAGTCTGGCCGTGGCGGTCGCCTGGGGTGTCTGCTTCGTCCTGCTCGGGACGCTCGTGCGTGCCGGCGATCCGCTCCTCCTCGCCGCCGTCCGCGCGTTGCTCGGCGGCGGCGTTCTGGCATGCGCCGTGGTCTGGCGAGGCGGCCCTCGCCGCCTGCTCGAGGCAGGCGCCGGCTGGTGCGTGATAACGCTCCTCGCGTTGCTGAACGGTTCCATCGCGCTCGGTGCGATGTTCCTCGCCGCCGGTCGCGCCGACGTGGCCGCCGAGACGGTGGTCGGCAACGCTCAGCCCATCCTGCTGGCGGTCGCTGGTGCCGTGCTCTTCGAGGAGCGGGCCGGTCGGCGGGCGGCACTCGGCATCGCGCTCGGTGCGGCGGGGGTCTTGCTGGTCGCCGCCGGGAGCCGGGCCGGGGAAGCGGAACCGATCGGGCTGGCCCTTGCGCTGCTCTCGACCTCCGCCCCCGCAGCGGGCACGGTTCTCATGCGGCGTCTTGTCGGACGCGTTGACCTCCTCGTCGTGACGGCCTGGCAGTTCCTCGCCGGGGGCGCGATCCTGCTCGCGCTGGCCGCCATCGTCGAGGAGCCGCTGGTGGTTCGACTCAGCGGATCCGACGTCCTCGCCCTGGCGTTCCTCGGGGTGGTCGGGACCGGCCTCTCGTACCTGGTGTGGTTCGGGCTCCTCGAGCGGGTGCCGCTGGCACACCTCGGCTCGGCGCTGTACCTCGTGCCGATCGCGGGCGTCACCGCCGACGTGCTCGCGGGCGGCCGGGTCGGTCTCTCGGCCATCACCGGTCTCGCCATGATGCTCGCCGGCGTCGCGATCGCGAACTCGCGCCCGGCGACCGGCGGTCGAGCGACCCCGGTCAGGGCCATGCACGCCTCCGAGCGCGCGGCCGGGCCTTCTGCGGAGCCACTCAGCCGAGCCTCAGGCGCCGCTCACTCGGTAGCGGCAGGCTGATCCCATGAATGAACGTTGGGTCCGGATCCCGATCCTCGATCTCGGTTGCCCGGGCGACACGGGGCGCCTGGAGCGCCGCCTGGCCCGGCAAGCGGGCGTGCTGGAAGTCGCGGTGAACCCCGCGACCGGGGCCGCGTACATCCGGTTCGACCCACGGTCCACGACGCCGTCCCGACTCCGCAACGCGGTCGAGCACGAGGGATATCGCACCGCCGAGCCCGTGGCGGGCTGACGGACTACCGGCCGGGCTCCGCCGATGCTGTTCGCCGTCCGTAACCTCGCGCGGACCACATGCGCCTGGCCCTGAGCGTGGCCGGCGTGGCCCTGGCGGTCATGCTGATCCTGCCGCTCGGTGGGTACGGGCCGGGCATCTACCGAGGCCGACGACCGTTTCGCGGCTGTCGAGGATCGTGATGGACCGGGTGCGGTGGCTGGAGGACGGGGCGTTCCGGGACGAGATCGCACTCGCGGTGGATCCGGTGTGCGGAATGTCCGTGGGGCGCCGCACGGCGGTGAGCGCGGTGCGGGATGGCCAGCCGTACTACTTCTGCTCACGCGGCTGCCGCGCGGAGTTCCTCGGTGGGCAGGCATGAAAGACCGGCCGATCGGCCCTGCGCTGAGGTGCCGCGGCAGAACCCTCATCGCTCGCTCAGGCCCCACTCATCTGTGGGTGGTGTGATCGCCGGTGAGATGGCCCGACGGCGCGGACCCATCCCACCTCGCCGCGAGGGCATCTGCTACGGGTGAGTCATACTACGGCTCTGTAGTCAGTCGCCTGCCTCGGCCGGCGTCGTCGGGAGACGCGGGCACAACGAACCAGCGAACCGTGGAGCGCGCGATGTCACGAAGACGCTCGGGATCATCCTCTCAGGACCGACACGCGAGGGTCCGCACGCAGCCCTCTGGCGCTCGAGCGCCCGGCGCCGGCGTTCCCGCCGAAGGGGCGGCGGCGCAGAGGACGGCGTCCGGGCCGGTGGATGGCGAGCCCGTCGAGCGCGAGGCGCTCGTCGTCACCCTCTGGTTCGACTCGGGCGAAGGGACCGAGCCGTACTCGGCGACCGTTCGCCTGCGGGGCAGGCGCGTGGGCAGCCGTGCCATGCCCGGGCGGGACGACACTTTCACGCACGAGGAGCGAGTCGAGGGCGTCGTCCCGGGTACCGGCCCGTTGTCGGTCACCTGCTGGGTCTACGGGCTCGTGCCGGGGGAGTGGACGGTCACCGGCGAACTGGTCCGACCAGGCGATGCTGTTCACGAGCGGCGCGCTCCCGGAAGCCTGAAGCGGGCCGCGGCCGAGCCGATCGGGCCGGCGGCCTGGTCGTGGCGGCGCTGGAGGGTATCCGGTGGCTCGTCCGCGCCACTGAAGACGCGCTGGGCGATGGCGGCACCGCTGGCCAGGATCCCGGCGGTCATCCCCGGTAGCTGGCCGGCCCTGAGCGGGCTCGGGATCCTGGTCGCCCTGAGCGTCCTGGTCGCGATCCTCGCCCACGAGCAGGTCCCGGTCACCCGGTCGCTGGCCGTGTCCGTGCTCGCCATCGGCGCGGGGTTGCTGGGGGCGAAAGTCTGGTATGCACTGCTGCATCCGGGGCCATGGCGCCAGTGGATCGGTGGCTGGGCGGTCGACGGGTTTCTCGCGGTGGGGTTCGTGGTAGCCGTGGCGGGACTGGTCGCGTTCCGTCTGCCGATCGGCGCTTCCCTGGATGCGGCGGCCCCCGGGCTGTTCTTCGGCGTCGCGATCGGGCGCGTCGGCTGCTTCCTCACGGGCTGCTGCGCGGGACGTTGCACGCGGTCCCGCTGGGGCATCTG
>JAJYNP010000279.1 GCA_021786265.1 Chloroflexota bacterium | reverse complement strand
AGCTGCTGTCTGATCCGGGGGTCCCGGGACGTGAGCCGTCCCGTCCGGTGAGGCGGGGACCACGCCGCCCGCGCGTCAGCAGATCACGTCGGCGTCCAGGCCGCCGGGCGCGTACTGCACCATCCGGACCGGGCCCCCGGTGAAGCTGCTGGCCGTCGAGCAGTGGCGGCGGGCGGCGATCGCGCTCCGGCTGACCGTGGCGTACCAGATCGTGCTGCCGGGCCGGTACCGTCCGGCGATGGTCCGCCACTGGAAGGTGGTGCTGTAGATGCCCGTCGCGAGGTGGCGCCCGCGGAGGTACGCCAGGGCACCCGCGATGGCACGCGCGTTCACCGCGGTGCTGGACGACCATCCGAAGCCGAGCTCGACGTCCAGCCACCAGGTGGTGCGAACGGCCGCGTCGCCGAGGCGTCGGACGGCGTAGGCGCGAGCCTCACGCGCGGCGTTGTAGCCGTAGTTGTATGCCCGGCAGAGCTGCTGGACGCTCGAGCACGTGCCGGCGGGACCTGTGCGGCCCATGGCCGCGTGAGACGCCACCGGTGCCGTGATGTTCAGGTACAGCTGCGTGGTGGCGGGTCGGCGTGCGATTGCGAACTCGGCGGCGAGACACGGGTTGGCGCTGAACGGGTGTCCACCCGTGACGCCGACGACGGCGAACTGGTGCGCCGGCGGGCGGGATCCGCAGTTCGGCCAGCTGACGTCGTACCCGATCGACCGACCGCCCGGGTACAGGTCACTCGCGCGGGCCGCCGGCGGCGCGGCGGCCATGAACGCCACGCACGCGACGGCCGCAACGATGACCACCCATGATCGGCCCAGCCGGGTCACGTCCCCTCCGATCTGCCAGGCCCCACGGGCGTGTGGTGCCTGCGTGTACCGCGCGTCCGACGCGCTCCTGATCCCGCGCACCGTACCGGCGGCTCCGGCACCGCGGTCTCACCCAAAGGGACCAGTCCCGCCGGCCCGATGGTGCCGGGGGCCGGCCGCAGACACTGCGGTGAGGGGCGCGGCGAGAAGCATCAGTAGTTGCGGGGACAACGAACTGCTATGATGCGAACCCTTCACGGGCGAACGGTCGTCCCCTGGCGCCAGCGGAGCGATTGACATGGCAACCATGGATGCGGGCGTTCTCATCCTGCGGGTCGTCGCGGGCCTCGTGTTCGCCGCGCACGGAGCGCAGAAGGCATTCGGCTGGTGGTCGGGTCCGGGGTTCGCGGGGTGGCGCGCAGCGATGGCGCGCATGGGCCTGCGGCCGCCGTTGTTCTGGGCGACCGTCTCGATGGGGGTCGAGCTGGCCGGGGGGCTCCTGCTGGTCGTGGGCCTGCTGACGCCGCTCGCGACGGCTGCGCTCGTGGCCCAGGCCATCGTGATGATCTGGCAGGTCCATCTGCCCAAGGGATTCTGGAACTCCAGGGGCGGCATCGAGTTCCCGTTGACGCTGGGCGCGATCGCCGTGGCCCTCGCCGCCATCGGCCCGGGCGCGGTCTCGCTGGATCGAGCGCTCGGGCTCGTGTACCCGGGCGATGTGCGAGCCGCGGCCCTCGTCCTCGGCGTTGCGGGGGCGATCGTGGCGCTCCTGCTCCCGCGCCTGGTGGTGCCCGTGTCGGCGGCGGCCGAGCCGCGCTGAGACGGCGGACGGGCGATCAGATCGGGGAGGGGAGCAGCGTCCCCGGTGCCGGCGCGCCCGGTCCCGCCTCGGTCGCTCCCTACCGGCTACCGGCCGGTGCGGCGTAGCCCCGGAGGACGGCGTCGACCACGCGCTCCGCGAAGTCCCGCGTGAGTTCGCCGCCGAACATCAGGCGGAAGTAGACCGGCCCCACCAGCAACTCGGTGGCGACGTCGACGTCCGCATCGGTGCGCAGGTCACCTCGCCTGATCCCGCGCCAGATCGCCCGGCGCACCTCGTCCCGGCGGCCCTGCACGACACTGGCACGGAATGGATCCCCGAGGAGCGGGTTCATGGCGATCTGCGAGAGCAGCGCCGCGATCACCGGCCCGAAGGGTGTGTCGTTCACCGCACGCATCGCGTTCATGGTCGCGGCCAGCAGTTCCTGGCGCGTGTTGCCCGTGTCGGCGATCACGATGTGGGGCGAGGCGAGCTCCTCGAGCACCGCGAGGGAAAGCTCCTCCTTGGAGCCCCAACGCCGGTAGATGGTGGCCTTGCCGACGCCCGCGCGGGCCGCGACGTGTTCCAGCCGCAGCCCGGCGAACCCCTCGCTCACGAGCAGCTCGCGGGCGGCATCGAGGATGGCCCGCTGCAGACGGTCGCTGCGGGGGCGTCCCCTGCGCGGCGTGCGCCCGGGGGGTCCCGCCGGAGAGTTGCGGGACGGAGCGTCTTGCGTGTCCGGGGCCATGGGATATATGATACGCACCGGATCGTATCGTCACAAGGTGACATTCCCATGACTGACAACTACCAGGTTCTCGCCTCCATCGAAGCTGCGCAGCACGACTCGCCGTTCTGTGCGTGCGGAGCGCCGGCCGTGCTGGTCGGGCACGACCGGAGCGTCTGGCTCGAATGCTCGACGCTCGGGGAGCACCGGTCGGCGCTGCGCCGGCTGCTCGCTTTCGATCTCGCGGCCGACCACACGCGATGGCTGGTGGTCGACCTCGCGGCCGATGACACGACTCGCCTCGAGGCGGCTGCCTGAGCAGGCACTGCGGGACGGGCTGCGGCCCCGATACCGCCCTGCCCGGCCCCGACACCAGCCCGCGCGTCAGACCGCCAGCGGGGCCCGAACCTCCGTGAACTGCACCGGGATCGACTGGAAGGTCAGATAGCGCCCGGTCCAGGGAGTTGCGGCGAATGGAAAGCGATACGGCAGCAGGAACTGGCGAAGCGCGGTGTACGACAGGCTGGTGTCCGGCGGCGAGTCGTACCCGTTGACGCTCTGCCGGCCGTAGAGCGGGCCGACGACCCTCACGCCGGTCACCTGG
>JAJYNP010000042.1 GCA_021786265.1 Chloroflexota bacterium | reverse complement strand
GCGGGCCGGCACGGGCCGGACCGGCTCCTCGGGCCAGGGCGGCAGGTCGCGCGGTCCGGGGTCGGCTACCGTCACTGCTGGGGCGGCTACCGTCACTGCTCGGGCGGCAGCCGTCACTCCCGCGGCTGCCCTCACTCCCGCGGCCGCCGGCAGCCCGGCGGACCCGCCGGCCGTGCCCGCCACCGACGCGAGCATCTCCCGGACCGGCGTCCAGGCCAGCGCGAGGGCCGCCCCCAGGAGCAGGCCCGTCGCGTGCGTGTCGGTGCCGTAGTACACCCGCGAGGGATCGACCCCCGGCTGGTAGAGCCACCCCATCAGCAGGGCCGATCCGATCGCCCCGGCCAGGCTGGCGACGAGCATGCCGCGCCGGCGCACGAGCAGCAGGCCGGCGGCCAGGACGAGCGGCCAGACCACGTAGAACTGCTCCTCGACGGCGAGCGACCACAGGTGCAGCAGCGGGGACGGGCGCCCCATGGCCTCGAAGTACGACTGCTGCCGGACGATCAGGTACCAGTTCGTGACGTAGCCGAGGGCGGCCAGCGTGTCGCCGCGCAGCCGCGTGACCTCGTCAGGGGCGAGGACCACCGCGAGCGTGAGGGTGGCCGCGAGCACCAGGAACAGGGCGGGCAGCAGCCGCCTGGCGCGCCGCATCCAGAAGGCCCGGAGCCGGATCCGGCCGAGGCGCTCTCGTTCGGCCAGCAGCAGCGTCGTGATCAGGAAGCCGCTGATCACGAAGAAGACATCGACGCCGAGGAACCCGCCGGGCAGCCAGCCGAGGTCGGCGTGGTACACCACCACCGCCAGCACGGCGATCGCCCGCAGCCCGTCGAGCCCGGGAAGACGATCGCCGCGGGCGCGCTCGGCGGGCACGTGCTCGTCGGCGGGGACGCGCTCCGCGATGGGGGCAGTCTCGGCCGGTATCGTGAGCGATCCAGCCACTTCCGCTGCCGCCATGTCCGCCCGGCCCCTCTGCGCGTCGTTGCCGACAATGATGACGCCTTCCGCGCCGCGCCTCCATTCCAGGAGGGGGGCAAACCGCGGCACTGCGGAAAGGGCCACGGCCTGCGTGCTTCGTCGGCGAGACGGCCGGCTCGCCACCATCTACGATCGACGTCGAGGCAACCGGCGGCCCACGGTTCGTGCCGCTCCGGCCCCGCCCACCGGGAGTCGACGTGCGAGAACTCTATCCACCCCTCGAGCCCGGCCGGAGCGGCCACCTCCGCGTGTCGGAGCTCCACGAGGTCTACTGGGAGGAGAGCGGGAGCCCGGCCGGCACACCGGTGGTGTTCGTGCATGGCGGCCCCGGCGGCGGGGCGAGCGCCGACGACCGGCGCTTCTTCGACCCGGCGGCATACCGGATCGTGCTGTTCGATCAGCGGGGCGCGGGGAAGAGCCGTCCCCACGCCAGCCTCGAGGAGAACACGACCTGGGACCTCGTCGCGGACATGGAGCGTCTGCGCCGGCACCTCGGCATCGAGCGCTGGGTCGTGTTCGGCGGTTCCTGGGGCAGCACTCTCTCGCTCGCCTACGCGGAGCGCCATCCCGAGCGGGTGCGGGCCCTCGTCCTGCGCGGGATCTTCCTGCTCAGGCCGCACGAGATCCGCTGGTTCTACCAGGAGGGCGCGAGCTGCATCTTCCCCGACGCATGGGAGGAGTACCTGGCGCCGATCCCGCCGGCCGAGCGCGGCGACCTGGTTGCCGCGTACCACCGACGACTCATCGGTGACGACCCGGCAGTCCGCACCGAGGCCGCGCGCGCCTGGAGCCGCTGGGAGGCGAGCACCAGCAAGCTGGAGCCGGATCCCCGGCTCATCGAGCGCTTCGGCGACGAGTCGATGGCCGACGCGTTCGCCCGGATCGAGTGCCACTACTTCGTGAACGGTGGCTTCTTCGCCTCGCCGGACGAGCTCCTCGACGGCGTCGACCGCATTCGCGAGATCCCCGCCGTGATCGTACAGGGCCGCTACGACGTGGTCTGCCCCATCACGACCGCCTGGGACCTCCACCGCCGGTGGCCGGAGGCCGACTTCCTGGTCGTCCCGGATGCGGGGCATTCGGCGACGGAGACGCCGACGATCGACCGCCTGGTGACGGCGACCGACCGGTTCCGGCAGGCGCGCTGACCCGGCGTGGTCGCGGCGTGGCGCCCCGGCTCAGGGCTTGTTCCAGAACGCGGTCGCGACGTACAGGGGCGAGGCGAGGGGCTGCCCGTTGATCGCGGTCAGCAGGTACCACGACTGGTAGGTGCCGACCTGGAAGCAGGATGACGTGTACGAGCCGCCCGCCACGGCGGCGCCGGCCGTGGCCATGGCGCCCGTGTCGACCGTCATCGCCACGGCGGCGGTCGAGCTGGGGGCCGTGCGCACCCGGATCGAGGGGCACATGGCGGTGATCGTGGCGGGGTAGCCGGTCGCCGACGGCGACGGCGTGGGCCCGGGCGATGGACCAGGGGAGGCGGACGACCCCGGCGACGGCGACGGGGTGGGCGATGGGCTGAGCGCCGGCGGGGGCGACGCGCCCTGAGAGGCGGACGACCCCGGTGACGGGCTGGGTGACGCCGGCGCACCCGGCGGTGGCGACGGGGTCGGCGATGGGCCGGGCGCCGGGGGGGTGCCCCCGAAGGCGACGCGGAAGCTGTACCGGGCGATGCGTCCGCCCGCGTCCAGCCCCGAGATCGTGACCGTCGCCGTCCCCGCCAGGGTCGGGCCGTTGAACGTCGCCTGGTAGTGGCCCGTGCCGAGAACGGAGACCGTGCCGGCCAGCGTCTGCCCGGCCGCCACGAGCGTGATCGACGGCGTGGTGCGCATCGGCTCGGAGGCCCAGGCGTTGACCGTGTACGACAGGCCGGGCGTCTCACCGGATAGCGTGGTCCGCACCATGTACGCCGCGACCGTGAGCGGCCGTGCGAGGAACGCGCGCCCGGCGGACCCGGTCGCGATGACCTGGACCGTG
>JAJYNP010000338.1 GCA_021786265.1 Chloroflexota bacterium | reverse complement strand
CGACGTTGGCGCCGTCGTGGCGCCAGAACTGCATGCGGCGGCGACCAGCATCATGACGGCGCCCACCGCCAGGACGCGGACCCCCCGCGGTCTTCCCTGGATCACGTGCGTGCTCCTTTCACAACCGGCACCTCCGCCGGCCCATGTCAGACCGGGCCGGCAAGGCCCGGACGCAGCTCTGCCGGCGGATGTCCGCCGGCATCCCCACCGTGCGGGCTCGGCGCCGAGCCACGCACGACTAGCTGGGTCTCCAGTACGGACCGCGCCGGCACGGGCCGGCCGGCGATCCGGTCGATGAGCGCCCGGCCCACGCTGAAGCCGAGCTCGTAGGCAGGCAGATGGACGGTGGTGAGGGGCGGGTCGAAATGCGCCGCGAGCGGGATGTCGTCGAAGCCGACGATGGCGAGCTGCCCGGGGACGGCGATCCGGTGGGCCCGCGCCGCGCCGATCACGCCGAGGGCGACCACGTCGCTGGCGGCGAAGACGGCAGTGAACGAGCAACCGCGGCGGATCAGTCGGTCCATCGCGGCGTGGCCGCTGGCCGCATCGAAGTCGGCGTGCGTGACGAGCTCCTCCTGGTACGGGACGCCGGCCGCCGCGAGGGCGCTCCGGTAGCCCAGCAGCCGCTCCTGGGCGGCCGTGTAGGCGAGCGGCGCGTTCGTCACGCAGGCGATGCGGCGGTGCCCCATGGACAGCAGGTGATCGACCGCGAGCCGGGCCCCGCTCACGTTGTCCACGTCGACGCTGGGGATCGGGACGTCGGGGAGCGAGCCCTGCAGCACCAGCGGGAAGCCGTCGGCCTGGAGCTCCGCGAGGGCGCGATCGTCGGCACGCGGTCCGGACACCACCAGGCCGTCGACGTGATGGGCCCGCAGCAGCGTGGCGTAGGAGTGGTCGCCGGGCGGGAGGGGTTCCACGAGCACCCGGTAGCCGGCCTCGCGCGCGGCATCCGCCAGGCCCCGCAGCGTCTCCGGGAGCAGCGCATCCACCGCGACCTGCTCCGGTCGCTGGCGCAGCACCAGGCCGAGCACGAGGCTCGCCCCGACGGCGAGTCTCCGGGCGGAGGCGTTGGGGGTGTACCCGAGATCCAGCGCGGCCGCCAGCACGCGTTCGCGCGTCGCCTGGCTGATCTGGGCGGTGGGGTGGTCGTTCAACACGAACGACACGGTCGTGCGGGACACGCCGGCCAGCCGAGCGACGTCGGCACTGGTAGGCCGTCTGCGGATCGCCATCGGCCTCCTCCTCCCCGTGGTCCCGCATGGGGTTCACCGGAGTCCGGGCGCCGGGGGATTGACCGGAGCCCGAGCGCGGGTAGACTAACGCGCGTTACTAACGCGAGTCAACTAGATTCGCCGGAGTCGTATCGCAAACATCCGGCAGGCCGGACCCGCGGTGGTGGAGGGCCGGGCCGAGGCGCCGCCACCGCGACCCTGACGAAGGAGCGCACGATGCTCGAAGAGGTCCACGTCCCGCCGCTCTCGCTTGGCGCATACGAGTCCGTCGCCGGGGAGGAGGCGATCGCCGAGGTCCGTCGCCTGGCCGAGCCGCTGCGCGACGCCCGCATCCTCCACGTCAACGCCACCAAGTTCGGCGGCGGCGTGGCCGAGATCCTCCCCACCCTCACCGGCCTCATGCGCGACGCGGGCCTTCACGCCGAGTGGCGGATCATGCCGGGCAGCGACGAGTTCTTCAACGTCACCAAGCTCCTGCACAACGGCCTGCAGGGCATGGACGTCCCGCTCGACCAGGCGAGACGCCGGACGTACGAGGAGGCGAGCCGCCGCTTCGCCGACCTGTTCGAGGGCGAGTACGACTACGTGGTGATCCACGACCCGCAGCCGGCAGCGCTGCGGTCGCTGCGCCCGGGAGCTCCGGGGAAGTGGATCTGGCGCTGCCACATCGACCTGACGGCCGCGAACCCCGACGTGTGGGGCTTCGTGCGACCGATGGTCGAGGCGTACGACGCGGCCATCTTCACGCTCCCCGACTACGTCCAGCCCGACCTGCGGGTGGGCGTGCTCGCGTTCATCCCGCCCTCCATCGACCCCCTGTCGCCCAAGAACATGCCGCTCGAGCCGACACTGCTCGACGACGTGCTGTACCGCCTGGGCGTCGATCCGCACCGGCCGCTCCTGCTCCAGGTGTCGCGGTTCGATCCCTGGAAGGACCCGAAGGGCGTGATCGAGGTCTACCGCACGGTCAAGCGGGAGATCCCCGACGTCCAGCTCTCCCTGGTCGGCTCGATGGCCACCGACGATCCCGAGGGCTGGCGCATCTACAAGGAGATCCTGCGCTACGCGGGCCAGGACCCCGATCTCACCATCCTGACCAACCTCGACGGCGTGGGTGCGCTGGAGGTCAACGCGTTCCAGCGCGCCGCGGAGGTCGTGCTCCAGAAGTCGCTTCGCGAGGGCTTTGGGCTGACCGTGAGCGAGGCGCTCTGGAAGGGCGTCCCCGTCGTGGGCGGCCGCGTCGGCGGCATCCCGATGCAGATCGGCGACGGGGTGGGCGGGCGCCTGGTGACCACCAACGACGAGGCGACGGCGGCCTCCCTGGAACTGCTGCGCGACGGCGAGCTGCGCCACCGGCTCGGGGTGGCGGGGCGCGAGCGCGTCCGGCGCAACTTCCTCTCGACCCGCAACCTGCGTGACTACCTGCGGCTCTTCAACGCGCTGCGGACCGGTGACGGTTCGCTCGTGCCGACCGGCGAGCTGTCGTAGCCCGCGGCTCAGCCCTTGATGACGGCAAGCGGCCGCATGCGTGCCACGAGCCGGATCAGCCCCGCGCCCGCCGCCACCGCGACCACCTCCGCGACGTCCTTGTAGGCGAGGGTCGCCTCCTCGGCGAGCAGGTCGGGCCGCTGGGCCCGAACCTCGATCCCCGCGCGTGCCAGCTCCGCTCCCACGTCCACCCCGCGCAGCTCGCGGATTGCCGCGTGCCGCGAGAGGTCGCGG
>JAJYNP010000081.1 GCA_021786265.1 Chloroflexota bacterium | reverse complement strand
CAGCAGGTCGATCGGCGCAGCAGGTCGATCAGCGCAGCAGCAGGTTCCAGGCGACCGCCAGCGCCGCGGCGACGGACAGGATCCCGTACTCCCAGAGCCACGCGAACGACCGCCGCTCGGAGCCGGGCGCAGCGCGGTAGGCCGCCCACAGCGCGAAGACCACGGCGAGTACCGCCGGGCCGACGAGGCGCGGCAGCGCAAGCGCCCGGAGCACGGCCGCGGCCACGCCCACCACCACGGCGAACGTGCCGGCCGCAAACGCGGCATCGCGCACCCTCACCACCCGCACGGCCGCGAGCCGGTACCCGAGCAGGAACGCCACCGCCGCATCGCCCACGACCAGCAGCACGAGGCCCGACTCATTGAGCGGGAGCGTGGCACCCGGCCCACCGGGCTCGGCGAGCCCTCCCGGCACACCCCCGGCGACGCCCGCGAACGCGACGAACGCGAGCAGCAGGCTCAGCTGCTGCAGCAGGTTGCGGCGGCGTTCGACGACCCCTTCGGCAGGGCCCAGCATCTGGCGCTCGAGCGCCACGCTCGCCGCGACGAGCCCGCCCCCGACCGCGAGAGCCGGCAGCGCCAGCACCCCCACGCCCGCGAGATGAGCCAGGCCCAGCGTCCCGATGGCCCCGACCGCAGGTGGCGCCAGCGATTCGATGGGCACACCCCGCGGTTCGTGCTCGTACAGGATCGCGAAGGCACCCAGCGCCGTGAGCGCGGCCGCCGCCACCCCGGCCAGCCACAGCGCGGCCCCGCCGAGCAGCATCCCGACCGCCGCGGCGCCCGTGGTCAGCAGGACGAGCTCGGACGTTCGCCAGCGGTCACTGCGCATCGCCCGCGATGGTACGCGCACGCCGGACCCGGCCGCACATGAGGACCCCGAGGGCCTCCCGGTCCGAGCCGGCAGGACGCGCAGGACGCCCGGTCCGAGCCGGCAGGACGCGCAGGACGCCCGGTCCGAGCCGGCAGGACGCGCAGGACGCCCGGTCCTATCCGGCAGGACGCGCAGGACGCCCGGTCCGAGCCGGCAGGACGCGCAGGACGCACCCGGCGCGTCCGAGTCAGACCAGCCGCTCCCCCTTCCGCCTCACCCAGTCGAGGAGGCGATCGCGCGGCCACGTGTTCGCGACGCCGGATGCCTCCACCCAGCCCCGCCTGGCCGTGGCGACGCCCCAGCGCACGGAATCGAGCTCCTCCACGCGGTGCGCGTCCGAGTCGATCGAGAGCAGGCAGCCGTGCCCGATCGCCGCCCGTGCCCGCTCGTCGGACAGGTCGAGCCGGTGGTCCGAGCCGTTGATCTCCAGCAGCGTCCCGGTCCGGGCCGCCTCCGCGTAGACCATGTCCCAGTCGAGATCGAGATCCTCACGCCCGCCGATCATCCGGCCCGCAGGGTGCGCGAGGATGTCGACGTGCGGGCTGCGCAGCGCCGCGAGCACGCGCGCCATGAGCTGCTCGCGCGGTTGCCGCCGCGAGACGTGCAGCGAGGCCACCACGAGGTCGAACCCGGCCAGGACCTCGTCCGGGAAGTCGAGCGTCGCGTCCGCCCGGATCTCGAGCTCGCATCCGTGCAGCAGGCGGAAGCCCTCGGCGGGGGTCGCGGCAGGCGCCCGGCCCGCGTCCTCCTCCCGCGCGAATCGGTCGTTGAGCGCGGCGACGATGGCACGTTGCTCCAGGACGCGCTCCGGCGTGAGACCCCGGGCGATGGCGAGCCCGAAGGAGTGGTCGGTCAGCGCCTGGTAGGCGTAGCCGCGTGCCCGGGCAGCCTCCGCCATCTGCTCGATCGAGTGCACACCGTCCGACCAGTCGGAGTGGGCGTGGCAGTCGCCGCGCAGGTCGGCCTGCTCGATCAGCCGCGGCAGCCGGCCCTCGGCGGCCGCCTCGATCTCGCCGCGATCCTCGCGCAGCTCGGGCGCGACCCAGGCCAGCCCGAGGAACGCGTACGCCTCCTCCTCCGTGGCGAACGTCCGCAGCTCCGCGGCGTCGCCGGTGAGTGGCTCGCCGTCCGGGCCGAGGCGCAGGTAGCCCTTCTCGGACAGGCTCCAGCCCCGCTCGCGGGCACGGGAGCGGAGCCGCACGTTGTGCTCCTTCGACCCGGTGAAGTGGACGAGGTAGGTCCCCTCCTCTCCGGGCGGCATCACCATCAGGTCGACCTGCGGACCATCGTGCAGGCGCACCGACGTTTTGTGGGGACCGCTGCCGAGCACGCGATCGACCGACGGCATGGCGACGAAGCGACCGACCAGCGCCCCCGGGTCGTCGGTGGAGGCCAGCAGGTCCAGGTCGCCGACCGTCTCCCGGCGCCGCCGGAACGAGCCGGCCGGGACGAGCGCGTGCACGCCGGGCGTGTCCCGCAGCCCGGCCACGATCCCCTCCACGATCCGTTCGGCCTCGCCCAGGCGCATCCGCTGCTGGCGACGATCGAGCTGCGCGATCCCGTCCAGGATCGCGGCCTCGGTCCGTTCCGACATCCCGCGGAGGTCGCGCAGGTGCCCGGCCTCAGCCGCACGGCGCAGGTCGTCGAGCGTCTCGATCCCCCGCTGCTCGTGGAGCAGCTTCACGGTGCGGGGCCCGACACCGGGGATCTCGAGCAGTGCCACCAGCGAGGGCGGCACCTCGGCGCGCAGCCGCTCGTGGAAGGCGAGGCGCCCGGTGGTCGCGAGTTCCAGGAGCTTCTTCGAGATCGCCGCGCCCACGCCGGGGATTCGCGGGGGGTGGCCCTCGCGGTAGGCGCGCGCCACCTCGACGGGCGAGTGCGCGATCGCGTCGGCGGCACGGTGATAGGCGACGGTCTTGAAGACGATCTCGCCCTGCACCTCCAGCATGTCGCCGATCTCGTGGAAGATCGCCGCGAGCTCGGCGTTGGACAGGAGCGGCACCCCGGGCGGCGGTATGGCGCCCGGCGGGCGATCCGGGTCGGAGGCCGCATTCGGCGCGCCGGTCCCCACGCGTCCAGGGTCGGAGGCGGCCACCT
>JAJYNP010000333.1 GCA_021786265.1 Chloroflexota bacterium | reverse complement strand
TCCCAGGTGGACGGGTCGGTTCCCTCCACCCGGGCATGGATCGACAGAAGCGCGGCGCGCGGCATGCTGTCCTGGAGGCCGGCCCACGCCGCGCGTCGGAGAGAATCCGCGCCGGGTGGGAGCCGCTCGTCGAGCCCGCCCACGGTCCGACGGTACGCGAGGACCTGTTCCCGCGTGAGATCGAGCCGCGCACTCGTCATGTCGCCGAGCCG
The DNA here is from genome assembly GCA_021786265.1 of Chloroflexota bacterium. The sequence goes on along the minus strand of JAJYNP010000333.1, from coordinate 2,759 downwards.
CCCAGTCGCCCCCTCACCAGACCCGCTCCAGCAGCACCACGGGGATCACCCGCGTGGTCCGTCGCTGGTAGTCGCTGAACGCCGGGCTGTCGGCGGCGTGCTGCGCGAAGAGCCGCTCGCGCTCGGCTCCGTCCGTCACCCGTGCCCGCGCCCGGAACGTCTCCGGGCCCACTTCGACCGTCACGAGCGGATGCGCCACGAGGTTCCGGTACCACGCCGGGTGGGTGGGCGCGCCGCCCTTGGAGGCCAGGATCACGTAGCGCTCGCCGTCACGGCTGTACACCAGCGGCGCGAGGCGCGGCTGGCCGCTCCGCGCCCCGGTGGTGGTCAGGAGCAGCACGGGGCGACCGGCGAAGGGGCCGCGCGTGACCTCGCCGGCGTGGGCGCGGAAGTCCTCGATGAGCGCCTCGGTCATGGCCGCGAACGCCGCTCGCGGGTCCGGGTCGGTCATGGGTCGAGATACGCGGCCAGGAGGTCGGCGTTCCGTGCCTCGCCGCCGGACTCGGGCGAACCGTCGGTGACGCAGCGGTTACGGATGAGCCCCTGCAGCAGCTCGGTCACTTCACTCGTCAGGTCAGGCATCCCGTCGCCCTCCTCGACACCGCACGTGCGAGCCATCCCGGCACCGGGCCTGCGGACCCACTCACCCGGTGATCCGGGCGACCCGCTCGCGCCGTTCCGTGGCCCCCCGGGTTCAGTCCTGGGAGTCGAGCCAGCGCCCGGCGAGATAGGCGGCGGCGGAACGTTCCAGGTTCCATGCCGCGCACGCTTCCTCGAGGCAGCGCTCGGTGTCGACCGTGCAGCTGAAGACGCAGTACCGGGCGATCCGGTCGAGCGCTCCGAGAGCGTCGTCTGCGTCCGCCATCCGCAACGCATCCAGCGGCGGAAGCCCCGACACGGGTGTCGGGCCGACGGAATCGTTCGTGTGGGTTGCACCGCTTGCCAGCATCGCCGGACCTCCAGCGTTTGAGAGTGCCCCAGCATAGCTCAGGGCAACCCGGCTGAGCGGCCCGGATCCGGCGGCACGGTGACCGGCGGCCGATGGCCGACCGCAAGTGGCTGGCGGCCGACGACTGGCGGCAGCCGGCCCTGCGTCGCGGCCGGGGGCCCCCACGAGAGCGGACCCGTCCGGGGTGCGGCGCGGCCACAACGGGGCTTGTGGTGGGAAGACGTCCCGTGCGAACGCGCGGATGCCCTATGCTCGGCCTGTGCGGGGCCCGCACGGCAGCGACCCTGGTCCGGTGGATCACGCTGCCTGCTCCCCGGAATACGACGGGAGCGTGCTGCGGTGGCAATGGGGCGGGATCCCGGCAGGCGGAGGGGCCCAGCCTGGGGGATCCTGGATGAGCCCGGCCTGGGCACGTCGCTGATGCTGCTGCTGATCATCGCGGCCGTCCTGGCCTTCGCGGTGATGGCCGTGCTGGCACCTGCCGCCCCGCCACCCTCGGCTGCCCCCGTCACCGGGACCGCCGCCCCGGGATCATCGAACGGCGCCTCGCCTGCGGCCAGCGCCGCGGCATCGGCCGGGCCGGGTGCGACGGCAGGATCGAGCGCGCTGCCTGCCCCGGCGAGCGTCGCCCCTGCGATCACGCCCGCGCCATCGCCGGCCGGCACCCCATCGCCCACCCCGCGGCCGACGCCGTCGCCCACTCCGCGAATCACGCCGTCCCCCACGCCCAGGATCACGCCGTCGCCTGTACCCCCGGTGACGCCATCGCCGGCACCGACGGTCCCCCCGGCGCCGACGGTCACCCCGCCCCCGTCGCCAAGCCTGCCGCCCGCGACCCCCTCCCCGGTCGCGGTCCTGAGCACCGCACTGGGATCAATCCTGCCGGCATGAGCAGGCGCGTGCCACGGAGTGGAGCTGCCATATTGACCGATGACCTCGCGATCCGGCGGGCGGCCCTCGACGACGTGCCGGCCATTCGCGCGATCCTGGCGGCACACGACGAGGACGGCCCGGTCACGGACGTCGACATCGTCGGGCCCTACGTCCGGCACCTGGTCGCACGCTGCCTCACCCTGGTGACCGAGCGAGACGGCGAGGTCCTTGCGTACGGGGCGGCCGTGGACACCGGCATCGTGCGGGCAGCTGGCGGAGCTGTTTGAGTAACGGCCGTCGGCCACCCCCCGGGCCGTCGGCCCCGGCATTGGAGGACCCATGCGCACCCTGCTGCTCTGGATGGCCCGCAGCACCTGGCTCCGCGAGCGGATCCCGCGGCTGCCCTTCGCCCGTCGCGCGGTGCGGCGCTTCATGCCCGGGGAGGAGCCCGAGGCGGCCCTGACCCAGGCCGAGGCGTTCCGCGAGCAGCACATCGCGAGCCTCTTCACCCGCCTGGGCGAGAACGTGGTGCGGGCCGAGGACGCGGACGCGACCGCGGCGCACTACCTGGACCTGCTCGAGGCGATCGCCGCCCGGGGCATCCCGGGCGAGGTCTCGGTCAAGCTCACGCAGCTCGGCTTCGATCTCGACGAGGCGCGCACGCTCGACCACCTGGGCCGCCTCGCCGAGCGGGCGGCGCAGGACGGCGGGCTGGTATGGATCGACATGGAGGGCAGCGCCTACACCGAGCGCACGGTGGCCCTGTACGAGCGGTTGAAGGCCGCGCACGCTAACACGGGGATCTGCCTGCAGGCGTACCTGCGCCGCACCGCGGCCGACATCCAGCGCCTGCTCCCCCTCGAGCCCGCCATCCGCCTGGTCAAGGGCGCCTACGACGAGCCCGCCGCGCTGGCCTATCGCAGCCGGCGCGAGGTGG
>JAJYNP010000101.1 GCA_021786265.1 Chloroflexota bacterium | reverse complement strand
GTCGACGCTGATCGCGGCGTTGCGTGCGCGGACCTCGTCCATCGATGCGACCCGGTCGGTCGCGATGCGCCCGGGTGCGATCCCGTTGATCCGGATCGGGGCGATTTCGCCGACCAGCGTCTTGACGAGCCCGACAAGGCCTGGGCGCAGCACGTTCGACGTCACCAGTCCCGGAATAGGTTCGCGCACCGAACTGGAGAGGACGAGCAGGATCGCCGGGTCGTGTCCGTCGCGCAGGACGGGGAGTGCCGCGCTCAGCAGTCGGGTCGCGAACAGCAGAGTGCCCTCCGTGGCAGCGCGCCATTGCGCCTCGCTCACCTCGGCAAAGGTGCCTGCTGGAGGGCCGCCCGTGTTGATCACGACCAGATCGAGCCCACCCAGCGCCGCGCCAGCACGCAGCACGGCATCCGCAGGACCTCCGGCAGTACTCAAGTCCGCTGCCACCGCCACGCCGCCGAGCTGCGCCGCCTGCGCCTGCAGTCGTTCCGCGTCGCGAGCAACGATAGCGACTTTGGCACCCTCGGCGGCAAGGGCCCGCGCGATCGCCGCACCGATCCCGCGACTCGCGCCGCCCACCAGTGCACGCGAACCCCCGAGTCCTAGCTCCATGGCTGGAACCGCGCCAGATCGGGCTGGATGCCGACCCGCTCCAGGACGTCGTCAAGCTCGGCCGAGGTGAGGGAATCGACGGCCGGCGACAGTTCCCGCGTTCGGTTCGACGCGAGCGCACCTCGGCGCCTCAGCACCTCCTTGCGGATTGCGAGCCCGACCACGGGCTGTGCCTCGAACTGGATGAGTGGCAGATACCGGTCAAAGCACCGCGCCGCAGCCGCGAGGCCCCCGGCTTCGACGGACAGACGGACGCCGCGCAGGATCTCGGGGAAGGCAAACCCAGTCATCGTCCCGCAGGCGCCACGACGCAACTCGTCCAGGGCGGCCACACCGCCGAGCCCACCGAAGACGGCGAGGTCTGGACGGGCGGCCAGCAGCCGGCTGATCTTGGGCGGCGTCGGAGGATCCTCGAGCTTGAGCGCGCGGGCGCCACTCGCCTCGACGCAGGCGAGCAGCGTCGAGGCCGGGATCAGCACTCCGGTCGCGGCCGGCTCGTCCTGGATCATCAACGGCAGGCCGAACGCCGCTGCCTCCGCATAGAACGCGGGCAGCAGATCGACATTGCGCAGCAGCGGCGGGGCCGCCACCATCGCGGCCGCGGCACCGACCGCGCGCGCCTCCCCGATGAGCGCTCGTACGCTCGAGAGGCTCGCACCCGAGCACCCGACTGCGATGGGGACGCGGCCGTGCGCGGCGTCTACCACCGTCCGCAGGGCGCGTGTGCGCTCGTCGGCCGTGAGGGCGCCGGGCTCGCCCATCACGCCCATGGCCGTCACCCCATCCACGCCCCACCCGATGGCGGCGTCGACGAGACGGCCCAGGCTCAGTGTGTCCAGCGAGCCATCCTCGGCGAAGGCCGTGGGCAGGATGTACCAGGTGCCGCGCAGGCTCATGCCCTGGTCCGCGGCGCTGCTCACAGCCGCTCCCCGATCGCCTGTGCCTGCAGGAAGAAGAGCAGGTAGTCGGGGCCCCCGGCCTTGGTGTCCGTGCCGCTCATGTTGAAGCCGCCGAACGGGTGCACGCCCATCAGGGCGCCGGTCGACTTGCGGTTGATGTAGAGGTTGCCGGCATGGAACCTCGTGCGGGCGCGGGCGATGCGGGCAGGGTCCCGACTGAAGAAGGATCCGGTGAGGCCGTACTCGGTGCCGTTCGCGATCCGCAGTGCATCGTCGACGTCACGCGCCCGGAGCGTCGACAGGACGGGACCGAAGATCTCCTCCTGCGCGATCCGCGCGTCGGGCTCGACGTCTCCGAAGATCGTCGGCTCGACGAAGTGGCCCTCCCGGTCGGGCTTCGCCCCGCCCAGCAGCAGCCGTCCCTCGCCGCGGCCGATTTGGACATAGCCCAGCACCTTGTGCTCGGCCGCCGCGTCGATGAGCGGCCCGACCGCCACGTCCGGGTCGACCGGGTCGCCCAGCACCAGGTGGCGGGTCTCCTCCACGACCCGCTCGACCACGTCGTCGTACACGCGGTCGACCACGATCGCCCGCGATCCGGCCGAGCACTTCTGGCCTTGGAAACCGAATGCGCTCACGACGATCTCGTGGGCAGCGCGTTCGAGGTCGGCGGTCTCGTCGACCACGAGGGCATTCTTGCCACCCATCTCGAGCTGGATCTTCTTCAGCCAGCGCTGCCCGGCGGGTGTGCGTGCGCCGTGCTCGTAGATGCGGATCCCGACCTCGCGTGAGCCCGTGAACGCGATGAACCGCACATCGGGGTGGTCCACGAGCCCCTCGCCCACGATGTCGCCACGGCCGGTGAGGAGGTTGATGACGCCGTCCGGGAGACGCACCTCGCGGAACACGTCGAGCAGCCACGCGGCGCAGGTCGCGGCGTTGGAGGCCGGCTTGACCACGACCGTGTTGCCGGTCGCCACCGCCCCGCTCGTCATCCCGGTCAGCAGCGCCATGGGGAAGTTCCAAGGTGAGATGATCGCGCCCACCCCTAGGGGGAGATAGCGGTAGCTGACCAGCTCGCCTGGCAGCGGGGTCACCTCCTCGGCGCCAGCGAGCCGCAGCATCCCCCGCGCGTACCACTCGAGGAGGTCGATCACCTCGGAGGTCTCGCCGTCCGCCTCGTCCCAGGGCTTGCCGGCCTCCAGGACCATGAGCGCGCTCAACTCGTGCCGACGGGACCGAACCACCTGGCTGGCTCGCAGCAGGATCGCGGCCCGCTCCTCCGCGGGCGTGCACGACCAGTCGGCGAAGGCGGCCGTGGCCGCCGACACCGCCGCGTCGACCTCACCGGCGCCGGCCATTGCGTGGACACCCACGATCTCTGCGGGATGGGCCGGATTCATCGAATGGAGCGTCTCGCCGGTCGTCACCTCGCGGCCGCCGATCAAGAGCGGATAGGTCGCCCCCAATCGTCTGCGGACCCCTGCGATCGCGTCGCCGAACGCGGCGCGGTGCTCAGGAACGGAGAAATCGGTGCCAGGATCGTTGCGGAACGGAGGAATCACCATGGGCCGAATGCTCCTCTGCCTTCACAGGCTCTCGTATTCGGTGCGGGCGACGATTTCGTCCTGTAGCGCACGCGACAGATCGCAGAAGTAGTCGCTGTAGCCCGCCACGCGCACGATGAGGTCGCGGTACTCATCGGGGTTGGCCTGCGCTTCGCGCAGCGTCGCTGCCGAAACGACGTTGAACTGAACGTGGTGCCCGCCAAGCCGGAAGTACGTGCGGATGAGTTGAGCGAGCTTCTCGACGCCGTCTTCCCCTTCAAGCAGACTCGGGCTGAACTTCATGTTGAGCAGGGTGCCGCAGGTGCGGGCGTGGTCCATCTTGGCCATCGACCGGATGACGGCGGTCGGGCCCAAGCGGTCCATCCCCTGTGACGGGGAGATCCCCTCCGAGAGCGGTGCCCCCGCCGCACGGCCGTCGGGCGTGGCCCCGGTCACGGAACCGAAATACACGTGCGACGTGGTCGGGAGCATGTCGACCCCATACGTCCCGCCCCGGCCATTCGGCCGGCCGTCGACCGCTCGGACGAAGGCCTCGAACCCTGCCTGCATCACGTTGTCGGCCGCCGGATCGTCGTTGCCCCACTTGGGCGACCGATTGCGCAGCCATTGGCGCAGTACCTCGTGCCCCTCGTAGTCGGAGGCTAGGGCGTCGAGCAACTCTCCCATGCTGACCGTGCGGTCCTCGTATACGTGCGTCTTCAGGGCCGCAAGACCGTCCGTCAGCGTCCCGATGCCGACGCCCTGGATGTAGGAGCTGTTGTAGCGCGCCCCACCCGCGTTGTAGTCGAGTCCCCGCGCGATGCAGTCCGATGTGATCACCGAAAGGAACGGCGCCGGCATCTCGTGCGCGTAGAGCTGTTCGATGAGGTGGTTGCCCCGCACCTTGATGTCGAGGAAGTGGCGCAGCTGCGTCTCCCACGCGGCGAAGAGCTGGTCGAATGTGGCGAACTGCCGGGGATCGCCGGTGTGTGGCCCGAGTTGGCGGCCCGTGCTGGGATCGACACCGTCGTGCAGCGTGATCTCGAGCACCTTCGGCAGGTTGAAATAACCGGTCAGGATGTACGCTTCCTTGCCGAAGGCTCCGGTCTCGACGCAGCCGCTCGTGCCGCCCTCGCGGGCATCCTCGACACGCTTGCCCTTGCGCAGCAGCTGGGTCACCACGCCGTCGGCGTTGAAGAGGGCCGGATACCCGTATCCCTTGCGAATGACCCGACAGGCCGAACGAAGGAAGTGGTCGGGCGTGACGCGGGACACCTGAATGTTGGGGCTCGGCTGCACGAGATGCAGTTCGTCGATCACCTCGAGCAGCAGGTACGAGACTTCGCCCACCCCGTCGGACCCGTCGCGCCGCAGCCCGGCGAGATCGATGTTGGCGAAGTCGGTGTAGGTCCCGCTCTCCGCGTTGGTGACGCCGACCTTGGGCGGGGCCGGGTGGTTGTTGAACTTGACGAACAGGCAGCCCAGCAGCTCCTTGGCCCGCTCGCGGGTGAGCGTGCCGTCGTCAAGGCCGCGACGGTAGAAGGGCTCCAGGTGCTGGTCGAGGTGGCCGGGCGAGAAGGCGTCCCAGCCGTTCAGCTCGGTGATCACCGCCAAGTGGCAGAACCAGTACATCTGGAGCGCTTCCCAGAAGTCGCGCGGCGCGTGGGCGGGCACCCATGAGCATACCTGCGCGATGCGACCGAGTTCGGCGCGACGATCCGGATCGGGCTCGCGAACTGCCATCTCGGTAGCGAGCGCGGCATGGCGCTCGGCCAAGAGGACCACCGCATCGGCGGCGATCTGCATGGCGCGTAGCTCCTGGAGCCGGTGCGCGGCCGGCGGGTCGTTCACGAGATCGAGCGTCGCCATGGCATGCTCGATGTCGGCCTTGAAGTCCTCCATGCCCTTGGCGTAGAGCTTGCCGTCCGCCACCGTGTGCCCCGGCGCCCGTTGTTCCATGAACTCGGTGAAGATCCCGGCGTCGTAGGCGTTGTGCCATTCGACTGGCAGCATCTCAAAGAGCCGGTCACGCAGGCTGCGGCCGTGCCAGTACGGAATGACCTCGGCCTCGTACGCAGCCACGACCTCGGGTGCCACCGCGTAGCTGGTCTTCTCCCGCCCATCCAGGATGCGCAGGTCCTCGAGACTGTGACAGGTCAGTTCGGGAAAGAGCGGCACCGCCTTCGGGGCCGGGCCGCGCTCGCCGACGATCAGTTCGTCGGGCTCGATCGTGATCGTCTTGCGCGCGCACAGCTCCCGGAACGCCAGGGCCCGCAATACCGGCGTCGCGTGCTTGCCCAAGTGCTCCTGGTAGAAGCGGGTCATCAAGAGGGAGCGCTCCGCGGACGTGCTGGGATGGGTCGCCACGCTCCGCTCGCGCAGTCGCTGCACCCGCTCGTTCATGCGCTACCCTCCCACGCGAACGTCCAGGCCGAAGGTCCGAAGGTAGGTGGCCGCGGCCTCGACCACCGCGGTCGTCGGCGGCTCCACCGCGCCCAGGTGGTCGGGGCGCCCGAGCCGCGCGTACTTGTCCGCGCCGAGCCGGTGATAGGGCAGCAGGTGCAGCTGCCGGGTCTGGCGCAGGCCGGCGGCGAACGTCCCCAGCGCGGTCAGGTTCGCCTCGTCATCGGTATAGCCCGGCACGAAGGGCACCCGCAGCCAGATGCGGGTCCCGGCACGGTCGAGCGCCCGCAGGTTGCGCAGGATCGGCTCGAGCGGGACGCCCGTGAACGCCAGGTGCCGGGCCGCATCGAGCACCTTCAGGTCATACAGGAACAGATCGGTCCAGGCCGCGACCGCTCGGATGACCGACACGGACGCGAACCCGCTGGTGTCCACCGCCGTGTGCAGACCCCGCCGTCGGGCGGCCTCGAGACAGGCGACCAGGAAGCGCCACTGGAGCAGTGGTTCGCCCCCCGAGAAGGTGACACCGCCGCCCGATTCGTCGTAGAAGGGCCGGTCGCGCTCTACAGCCTCGAGGATCTCCGCCACGCTGTAGGAGCGGCCAACGAGCTGCCGGGTCCCGGTGGGACAGGCCTCTGCGCAGGCGCCGCAGCGCAGGCAGCGCTCGGGATCGGGGGGAAAGGGGCCGCCCGCTAGTCCCTCCGAACAGACGGCTCCGCACGACCCGCAATGGATGCAGCGGGTCTCGATGACGCGGATCTCAGGACGGACGGCCTGGCTCTCCGGGTTATGGCACCAGAGGCACGAGAGGGGACAGCCCTTCAGGAACACGGTGGTCCGGATGCCCGGGCCGTCGTGGATCGAGAAACGTTGGAGGTCGAAGCAGACACCCATCGGCCCCGGGTCCGTGGCCACGCCAGGTACCGCGGCCGCATACAGCGCCGCACCGCTGAGCCACTGACCCGTGAGCGCGATGCCACGGCGGCCTTCCGATCCCGCTCTGCATGTCCCGTCGTCCAGCGTTTGTTCGTCCTCCTCGCCCCAGACAACTTACCTACCTAACTGACAAGATACCACGCGCTGCTAGCTGCGCTACGATGCAGGGCACGCGGCAGTAGGGAGGCCCCACGAGGTATGGATCAAGACCCGACGCGGCACCTGGTCGGGATGCACCGGCGGCGGGGGTCGCGCCGACGGCTGCTCGGGCTAGTCCGGTGCGACCGAACGAGGGCCCGGCAATGGTGAGGGCTGCGTCCCGCGATTCTCGCTCCGCCATGCACTTTCGGTCGCTGGCGACGGACACGCTGCCGCGCCAGGTCGCGCGCGCCCTCGTCGGAAGCATCCTCCTTGGCCACCTCAAGCCGGGCGAGCCACTCCCCGCCGCGGGCGACCTCGCTCGCGAATTCGAGGTGAGCCGGCCCGTCGTGCGCGAGGCGCTCAAGATCGTCGCGACGCTCGGCATGGTGACGAGCCGGCAGGGCCGCTACAGCCGCGTCACCGAACGGGCCGCGTGGAACGACCTCGCGCCCGAGCTGCTGGCCACCCGCCTCGAGGTGGGGGCCATCGACGACATCATCGCCGACAGCCTGGAGTTGCGGCGGGTGATCGAGACGGAGGCTGCCGCCCTGGCCGCCGAGCGCGCCACGATGGAGGACCTCGCCTCGATGCGCGAGGAGTTCGACGCGTTGAACCTAGCCACCCGCAACACGGACGCATACACCGCGCACGACGTGGCATTTCACGACGCCATCCTCCGGGCCACGCACAATCGCCTCTTCCTGCAGCTCATCGACCAGATGCGCGAAGTGCTCGTGCTGACGCGGACGGTCAGCGTCACGGCCAGCCCGGACCGGGTCCCCGCGTCACAACATGGCCACGAGGCCATCTTCGAGGCGATCGAGGCCCGTTCCCCGGAACGGGCGAGGCAGGCGATGACCGATCACCTCGGCTGGGCGGAACGGGTGAACGTCAGCGAATATCGGATCTCGCATCCGGCCGGTGGGGCTGGCTCCCTGCCTCCGGCGAAGTCGGCGAGGTAGGCCGCGTCGTCCGCCTCGGCGGGTCGACGAGGTTCGCGTGTCGTGGCGCCCGCGTGTCCGATGCCCACGGCGAGGGCTGCGGTACGCGTCGGCGGTGGATATCCAGCCAAGCCTGGACCCGGGCCGGCGTCCGTCTCTTATGGTGCCCCTTGAGCCAGTCTGGTGTGGTGCCGGTTGAGCCAGTGTGATTGCCTAGCGGGTGTGCAGCTTGGTTGACAAGTGCGTGTAGATTCGACACCAGCCTCAGGGGGAGTGTTCGTCAGCCGATGGGGCCGAGGAGGGTCTACCACGATGACGTACCGTCGGATCGCGCTGGTGGTCGCAGCCGCGCTCGTCGCTGGCGCATGTAGTTCGGCAAGCAGTACTTCGAGTCCACCCAGCCAGGCGGCCGCGACGGCCGCACCGGCCAGCCAGCCGGCGCCAGCCAGCCAGGCGGCGGCAGCGATGTCCGGTGCGAACCTGAACGTCGCCTTCTTCGCGGCCTCGAGCGCCAACGGGTTCAGCCAATCCGTGTGGCAGGGGATCCAAAGTGAAGCCGCCAAGGTCGGCGCCCACGCAACGCTGTACGACGGGCAGTTCTCAGCTTCAGTGCAGTTGAGCCAGGTGGAGGACGCCACGACGTCGGGCAAGTTCAATGGCTTCGCCATCGTGGCCAACGACACGGTCGGTATCGCGAGCGCGATTCAGAGCGCGTGGCAAACTGCGAAGATCCCTACCGTGACCACGCTGTTCCCGATCGGGCCGAATCTCACCACGCTGCAGCCGCAGGTCCCTGGCATCATCGGAACGATCGCTCGGCCCCCGGCAGATGGGGCCAAGCTGCAGGCGGATTCCCTCATTCAGTATTGTCAGAACATCAACCCGTGTCGGGTCGTGATCCTGATCGGCCAGCTGCAGTATCCCTTCGATAAGGTCCGCTACGATGCGTACTTGTCCGACCTCAAGCCGCACTCAAACATCCAGGTCGTGGCGATGGGACAAGGCAACTACGACCGCGACACCTCACTGAAGGTAATGCAGGACATCCTGCAGGCACACCCGCAGATCAATGCCGTGCTGTCCAACGCCGACCAGCAGACCGAAGGCGCGGTGCTTGCCCTGCAAGCTGCTGGGATCGATCCGAAGTCTATCTTCCTCACCGGGGCGGGTGCCACGGAGGCGGGAGTCGCCGCGGTGCGTTCCGGTGAATGGACAAACCTCTTGGCCGATTATCCGTTCTCGATGGGGGTTAGCGCGGTCGACACCCTGGTGAAGTACCTCCAGGGTCAGACCCAGCCCGTGGTCATCAACGAGGACACGTTCGAGCCGTTCAGTCCGCTGCTCACCCAGGACCTCCTGAAGGCCCATCCGGATTTCATCGGTCAGTGGAAGGGCTGACGCCCCCTTTGACGGAGCCCGTCGTACGGCTCCGGGGCGTCTCGAAACACTTCGGCGCGACGCACGCCCTGGTGGACGTCGACCTGGATGTCGTAGCGGGTAGCGTGCACGGTCTTGTCGGCCAGAATGGGGCGGGCAAGAGCACGCTGGGCAAGGTCTTGAGCGGAATTCACGAGCGCGACTCCGGCGACTTCGTCGCCTTCGGCTGTGTCGTGCGGCACTGGTCGCCGCGAGCCGCGCTCGAGCGCGGGATCGCGATGATCCAGCAGGAACTTTCGCTCGTGCCGGAGCTGACCGTCGCGCAGAACGTGTTCCTCGGCATCGAAGAGCAGCGGTTTGGCCTGCTCTCGGAGCGCGAAGTCGAGCGGTTCGATGCCCTGAACAACCAGGTCGGCTTTCGGTTGAACCCTGTTGCCCGGGTGCGCACGCTGCGATTCGCGGACCGCCAGAAGGTCGAGATCCTCCGGGCGTTGGCACGCAATGCGCGGCTCATTGTCATGGACGAACCGACCTCAGCACTCACCGTGGACGAGGCGGACCATCTACACCAGATCATCAGTCGCCTCGCGGCCGATGGCCGCACCGTTGTCTACGTCAGCCACTTTCTGAATGAGGTACTGCGGGCGTGCGACGTCGTGACCACCATGCGTGACGGGCAGATCGTGCGGACCGCACCCGCGGCGGAGGAGTCCGAGGCGAGCTTGGTCATGGCGATGGTCGGCCGGTCCGTCGATATCGCCTTCCCGAGCCGGCGTCCGGCGCTTGTGGTCGGCACGCCGCCGCTGCTACGCGTCGAGCACCTGCAGGCCTCGCCGACCGTGCTCGACGTGTCGTTCGACGTGCACGCGGGCGAGATCGTTGGCCTGGCCGGGCTGGTAGGCAGCGGACGCAGTGAGACCTTGCGGGCCGTGTTCGGGGCAGACTCGGCCGACGGCGGGCGCGTGGACTTCGAATCGGGGCCGTACCTGCATCGGACACCCTTGCGTTCGATCCAGCGCGGGATCGCCATGCTCCCCGAGGATCGGCGGGGCCAAGGGCTCGTGGCCACCATGTCAGTACGCGAGAACATCAGCCTGCCAAGCATGGGACGGTTTACGTCGTGGGGCCTTGTGAGCCGCAGGAACGAGACGGACGCGATCGTGCGACTCCTCCGCGACCTCGCCGTGGTCCCGCAGCGTCCTGACGAAGACATCCGCACCCTGTCCGGCGGCAATCAGCAGAAGGTGCTGCTGGGCCGGTGGCTGGGGGTGGCTCCCAGACTCTTGCTGCTCGACGAGCCGACCCGCGGCATCGACGTTGGCGCGAAGCAGCAGATCTATGAAACGATCGTCCAGCTGGCGGCGCGGGGTCTCGGCATCGTTCTCGTGTCCTCTGAACTGGAGGAAGTCATGGGTCTGTCGCATCGCGTCTATCTCATTCGTGGTGGTCGGACCCTCGGCCTAGTGGACCCGCAGGAGACCACCCTCGACCAGGTGCTGTTCCGCCTCTTTGGCTTGGCGACTGACACCCAGACCGCATGAACACGCTGCCGAGCGTCTCGGGAGAAACATCGGAGCTTGCGGTCGCGCCAGCGACGCCACGCCGGATCACGGCCCCAGCAGTACTCGACTTCATGGCCGCGAACGCCGTGCTTGTGCTGTTCGTGGCCGTCTTCATCTGGTTGTCGATCGCGAGCAGCGCCTTCCTGAAACCGCAGAACATCATCAACATCCTGAATCAGAACGCTCCTCTCGCGATCGTCGCCACCGCCGGCACGTTTGTCATCATCAGCGGAGGATTCGACCTCTCAACGGGTGCGATGTTCGCGATCGCGAACGTGGTGGCCGCATGGCTGGCGGTGAACATCAACCCGAGCCTCGGGCTTCTTGTCGCTCCGTTCGCTGGTGCCTTACTGGGCTGGGTCAACGGCCTGATCATCACGCGGTTTCGCATCCACTCGTTCCTCGCCACGTTGGCGACGAGTCTGATGTACCAGAGCTTCGCACTCTTCATCACCGGCGGTTTCCTCATCGCGGTCAACGAGACGCCGGCCTTCACTGTCCTCGGCCGAGGCCAGATCGGCCCCATCTACGTGGCGATTTTCGTGCTGGCGGTGTTCGCGTCCGTGATGATGGTCCTTCTCAATCGGACGGCCTTCGGCCGCTACGTCTTTGCCGTGGGCGGCAACCAGGAGGCGGCGCTCCTCTCGGGCATCCGGGTCAACCGCGTCAAGATCTGGGCCTTTACCCTGAGCGGCCTGGCCGCCGGTCTGGCCGGCACCATCCAGGTGTCTCGGATCGCCAGCGGCGAGCCCACGGCGGGCGCCGATATCACGCTGGACGCCATTGCCGCGATCATCCTGGGCGGGACCAGCATCTACGGGGGCGCTGGTGCGATCTGGCGTTCTCTCGTCGGGGTGTATCTGCTGGCCCTGATCGGCAACGGTTTCAACATCCTGAACGCCAATCCGTTCTTCATCGACCTGACCACCGGAATCATCATCGTGGGCGCAGTCGCGTTGAGCGCGTCGCGGCGAACACGCTGAGCGGCAAGCACAAACACCGGAGGCGACGCGATGGGTTCGAGTACCGGGCACGGCACGACACCCGAGCGGCAGGGTGCGCTGCGGGTGGCCGTTGACGTGGGCGGGACGTTCACGGATGCTGCCATCCTTGATGAGTCGGCGCGCACGGTGCGGTTCGACAAGGTCGCGACCACGCCCGCCGATCCGTCGACGGGTGTGCTCGACGCGTTTCGCAAGGCTGGCGTGGACCCGCGGCAGGTGCAACGGGTGTTCGTCAACGGGAACACCCTCGCCCTCAACGCCCTGCTCACGCGCACTGGGGCGTCGTTGGCGTTGGTCACGACCGAGGGGTTTCGCGACGTCTACGAGCTCGGCCGCACCGACCGTACGGTCATGTACGACATCACCTACCGTAAGCCGACCAGTCTCGTGCCGCGCCGCCTCACCTTCCAGGTCCGGGAGCGAATGGACTTCGAGGGCCACGTTCTGGTCCCGCTCGACGAGGAGTGCGCCGTAGGCGTGGCCGAGGCCGTCGCCGCGGCCGGCGTCCGCGCGGTCGCTGTCTGCTTTCTCCACTCGTACGCCAATCCCACACACGAGCAGCGCATGGCCGACATCCTCCGGGAACGCTGCCCCGGCATGGAGGTCACGCTGTCGCACGAGCTGGTTCGGGAATATCGCGAGTACGAGCGCACCAGCACCGCGGTCATCGATGGGTATGTCAAGCCGGTGGTTCGCGGGTATCTCGAGCATCTGCGCGGGGAACTGGAGGCGCGGGGGTTCGCCGGTCGCGCCTTGGTGTCACGCTCGGGCGGCGGGGCGATGACGTTCGAGGCGGCCGCCCAACAGCCCGCCCATCTCGTCCTCTCAGGGCCCGCGGGCGGAGTGATCGGGGCCACCGCGTTCGCCGCTGCGGTGGCGGAGCCCAATCTCGTCACGATCGACATGGGCGGCACGAGTCTCGATGTCTCGCTCATCATCGGCGGTGCGCCCACCACGCTGAACGAAGCCACGCTCGAGGGGCTGCCGATCTCGTTGCCTGCACTGAATATCCAGACGATTGGCGCGGGGGGCGGCTCGATCGCCTGGTTGGACGAGGCCGGCCACATGCAGGTTGGCCCGCGGAGCGCGGCGGCCGTCCCGGGGCCAGCGTCGTATGACCGCGGCGGTACGGAAGCCACTGTCACCGACGCGGCGCTGTTCATCGGATACCTCGGTGAGCACACGGCGCTCGGTGGCGAGTTGCTGCTGCGCCGCGACTTGGCCGAGGCCGCGATCGGGCGCTTGGCGGCTGCGATGGGGCTCGAGGCGCGCACGGTGGCGCTCGGGATCTGGACGATCCTCGGGGTTCGGGTGACTGGTGCGGTCCGGGAGATCACGATCGAGCAGGGCCACGACCCCGCCGACTTCGCGCTGCTCGCGTTCGGCGGCGGGGGTGGGCTGATCGCCAGCGACGTGGCCCGACAGCTGGGCATTCCCAAGGTGCTCGTCCCGCCGGGGCCGGGGGCATTCTGCGCGTTCGGCATGCTCTTCACTGACGTCATCCACGATTTCGCGCAGACGCGCGTGGTCGAGTTGCAGCGCGTCGATGCCACGGATTTGACGGCCTTGTTCGCAGGGCTCGAGGTGCGCGGTCGGCAGGCACTGGAGGCCGACGGCTTCGACCCGGCCGACTCGATGCTCGTGCGAAGCGCGAGCCTGCGTTTCGCCGGACAGGAGCACACCGTCGATGTCCCGGTTCCGGCTGGAGACCTCACCGCCGCGGTGCTCGCGGCCATCGGTGAGACCTTTGGCCGGCTGCACCTAGAGCGCTACGGGCACCGCATGGACGATCCCGTGGAGTTGGTCACGGCGCGGGTGCGAGCGATCGGGCGGGTGCCGAGGCCCGATCTGCCACTCGCCGCCGCGGGGGACCTGCGCCGTGCCCGTCGCGGTGTCCGCAGCGTTTACCTCGGTGAGTCGGCGGGATCGGTGGACTATGTGGTCTATGGCCGTGAACACCTCGGCCGCGGTGATGTCATCCACGGGCCGGCCATCATCGAGGAGTACACCGCGACGACCGTGATCCATCGAGCGGACGTCTGTACGGTCGGCGACCACGGCGAACTCACGATCGCCATTGGGGCGCAGGAGCAAAGGACACGCAGGGGACGCAGATGAAGACCGTTGACCCGATCACCGTCGAGGTGATCCGCCATCGCCTGTTGTCGGCGGCCCGCGAAATGGCAACCAACCTGATGCGCACCGCGTACAACACGATCGTCTATGAGATCCGCGACTTCGGGCTCGGCATTTACGACCGACAGGGTCGCATGGTGGCCGAGGCCCCCGGCCTAACGATCTTTCTGCGCGCCAACGACTTCGCGCTGCGCTCAGTGATCGACTTCGTGGGCGTCGAGAACATGCACGCGGGCGACGTGTTCCTGCTCAACTACCCGTATTGGAGCTCCGCCCACACGCTCGACATGTTCGTCTGCTCGCCGATCTTCCTGCGCCGGCGCCTGGTCGGGTTCACGGGCGTCCGGATCCATTGGCTCGACCTCAAGGCGCGCTACGCCGGCTACTGCCTGGACACGACCGACATGTATCAGGAGGGGATCGTCTTTCCGTGCACGCGAATCTACCGCCGCGGGGAGCTGAACGAAGACGTCGTCAATCTGCTCAAATTCAACAGCCGGTTCCCCGACCGCGTACTCGGCGACATGCACGCCCAGATCTCGGCCTGCCGGATCGGGGAACGGCGCACCGCCGAGATCATCGAAGAGTACGGGTTCGAGGTCTACGAGGCCGCCATCCAGCAGATCATGGACCACGGCGAGCGCTTGGCCCGGCGCCGGCTCGCCGAGCTGCCGACCGGGACCTGGTCGGCCGAGGACTACATGGACGGTGATGGGGTGGACGATCGCCTGGTCAAGATGAAAGCCACGGTGACCGTGACGCCCGACGAGATGATCGTCGACTGGACTGGCTCGGATCCTGCTGTAAAGGGTCCCATCAACCTCCCGTTCGGCCAGACGGTGGGTGTGGGCAGCCTGGTCTTCAAGGCAGTCACGACGCCGGACACGCCCGCCACGGACGGCAACTTCCGACCACTGCGCGTCATCGCACCGCCGGGCAGCGTGATGCATGCAGTCCCGCCCGTCGCCACCTTCACGCTCTGGACTGGCCTATTGGCCGGCGAGGTCGTCCTGAAAGCCTTGGCGCAAGGCATGCCTGAACACGTGCCGGCCTGCTCCGGTGGTGACGTGAGCTCGATGATGGGGCTGGGCGTCAATCCGCGGAATGGACGCGCTTGGCTGGAGGCGACGAACGAGGGGGTGGGGTTCGGCGGCTATGCGGCTGGCGACGGCGAGAACGGCATCATGATGCTCGCCGAACCGGGCTGCCGGAATAACCCCGTCGAGGTGCTCGAGACGAAGGCCCCGCTGTTCATCGAACACTATGGCCTGCGGCCGGATTCGGGTGGGCCCGGGTTCCACCGCGGGGGCCTCGGCGTCTCGCGGGCGTACCGGTTCCTCGCAGGCTCCACGGCCGCGATGATGGTGTACAAGACTCGCACGCGTCCCTGGCCCATCAACGGGGGCCGGAGCGGCGAGAACAACCACGTGATCCTCAACCCGGGCACCGATCGAGAGGAGCACTGCGGCGGGTTCTACCGTCCGATGGCAACAGGCGACGTTCTCGTCAACAACACGGGTGGCGGGGGCGGGTGGGGGGATCCCTTTCAGCGCGATCCATTGAAAGTGCTCGCGGACGTCCGGGAAGGCTACGTGTCGCTAGACGCCGCTCGGCGAGAGTACGGCGTCTCGATCGACGTTTCTCATTGGAAGGTCGACGAGGCGGAGACAGCGCGCTTGAGAAGTGCAACTCCCCCACCGGACTCGCCGCTGGTCGCTGACGCACCCGGTCCGCGGCCGCTCGTTGCCGTTCACGGATGATCAGCGCCGTGACCGGCACAGTCGCCCGAGACCTCGTCATCCGGGACGTCGCCGTACTCGATGGCACCGGCCGCGAGCCTGCAGGACGGAGCGACGTCCTGGTTGAGAATGGCCGAATCGCTGCCATACAGCCGTCGGGCACGGCCGCCTCGACGCGAGACACGATCACGGTCGACGGGGCCAAGTGCACGCTGCTCCCCGGCCTGACGGACGCACACGTGCATTTCGCCCTGATTGGGCCACACGGCGACCACGGAGCCGAGGCTTGGGTCTCGCACGTCCTCAAGGTCGGCGCGATGATTGAGGCGGCTCTCGTTGAGGGCTTCACGACGGTGCGGGACGCCGGTGGCCTCGATCCGGCCTGGGCGCGTGCCGTGTCGGCCGGACTCCTCCACGGGCCGCGGATCCTGCCGTCAGGGTCCGTGCTCTCGCAGACCGGCGGCCACGGAGACCTGCGCGCGCAGCACGAGGCCGTCCACACGGGGGCATCGATTCCGGGTCTTGTGGCGCGAGCCGAGATCGTTGACGGGGTGGACGAGGTGCGACGCGTCGCTCGTGAGCAGCTGCGCAAGGGGGCCACCCAGATCAAGCTGCTTGCCTCCGGCGGGATCGTGTCGCCTACCGATCCATTCGACAGCCTGCAGTTCAGCCGGGACGAGATCGCGGCCGCCGTGGAGGTGGCGCACAGCTGGGGCACGTATGTGCTCGCCCACTGTCACACGTCACAGGCTGTCGAGGTCGCGCTCGAGGCGGGCGTCCGATCGATCGAGCATGCATCGGTGCTCAGCCCTGAAACCGCACGACGGATGGCCGACAGCGGTGCCTTCATGGTGCCGACCCTCCAGGCACTCGAGATGCTCGCCACGTATCCAGAGCGTTGGAGTTTGGCGCCCGAGAAGGTGGTGCGCCTGCGCTCTATCGCGGACCACGCCTCCGAGAGCGTGCGGATCGCAGAGGAGGCCGGCGTTGCTATTGGATCGGGTTCGGACGTGGTGGGGCCATGGCAGGGCCGGCGCGGTGAGGAGATCGTCCTGAAGGCCCGCATCCTGGGAGCCCACAAGGCGATCTTGAGCGCGACCAGCACGAACTCCGCCCTCTTCAACCTTAACGATCGGATCGGGACAGTCCAGCCAGGCAGAGATGCGGACTTGATCCTGGTTGCCGGGGAGCCGCTCGATCACATCGAGCTGCTTGCCGATCCGGCGTCTATTCCCCTCGTGGTGCAGGCTGGGGTTGTCGTCAAGGATTCGGAGGGCCGCGTTGATGGTGGACCCGCAGAGTCGCATCGGCGCGGGACGCTCGCGGCTGGCTGACATGCTGTGCAGGACCCGCTGAAACGCGGGATCCATGCGCAGCGCTGGCGACCCACTCCGCCGAGGAGGAGACATGCGCACCCTGCTGCTCTGGATGGCCCGCAGCACCTGGCTCCGCGAACGGATCCCGCGGCTGCCGTTCGCCCGGCGCGCGGTGCGCCGCTTCATGCCCGGCGAGGAGCCAGAGGCGGC
>JAJYNP010000151.1 GCA_021786265.1 Chloroflexota bacterium | reverse complement strand
ACAGCGGCTGCGAGGTCCACACGTACGAGGCGGCGGAGATCGGGATGAACGGCTCGGGCGGCCCGACCTGCCTGACCCGGCCGATCCTGCGCGACGCCGGGAGCGGCCGGTGAGTCTGCCGGCGTGAGCGTTCCCCTGGGCGCCCGCGAGGCCGCCGTCGTGGCGGCGATCGACCCCGTCCGTCTCGCAGGGGAGGTGATCGCCTGTGCCCGCGTCCTGGCCGTCTGGCTCCTCCGGCGGGGCGAGGTAGAGCGGTGAACGGCACTCCGATGCGCCTTGCGGGCGCCGGCCGGATCGTGGGGGTGGTTCCCACACCCGCCCCGTGTCGCCTGACGCTGGAGGACGATCGCTTCGAGGTCGCGGTCACCGGCGCGGCCCCGATCATCGCCGCCTACCGGGACCTCACCGCGCTCACCGTCCAGCCTGGCGCCGCCCTGGTCGTCCTGGGTGAGGAGCGCGACGCCGTGCGGATCGTGCTCGAGCAGTTCGGCGAGCACCTGGGAACGATCGTGCAGGAGCTCCGGGAGCGGCGGACGCGATCGCGGCTGCGCGATGCGTTCGTCGAGCTCCCCGACGACGAGCCGCTCGAGATCGCCGAGTACCGCCTCGGCTCGGAGCATGGCGTTGCCCAGCTCGGGATCGGTCGATGGGGCGCCGAGCTCGTCCCGCTCGACGAGCGCCTCGCCTGGCGACGACTTCGCCGGGCCGAGATCTCGGTCGTTTCGGCGGATCGTTCGAGCGGCAGCGTTCTGGTTGAGCGGACGGCGCCGCTCGAGAGCGGCACGGGTGAGCCGCCGGCTCGGCTCGAGCTCCTCGGACTCGGAGCGGCGGTCGAGCGCTGGGCGGAACGCCTGGCCGGCCTGCGCGACGCCGCACTGCGTGACGCCGCCGCGCTCATCGCAGGTCTCGTGCCCGACGCGCCCTTCGGCACGCGGCAGCGGCTCGGCCGTCTGCTCGTCGACGGCCGACCGGCGGCGATCGCCGGGCTGGGCGATGATGGCCCGCTTCTGGACGCTGCCGTTCTCACCGAACCGGTATTCGCGACGAGCTTGCGCGCCCTGCTGGTGCGCGCGGGCGAACCGCCGCTCCGCTGGTTCGCCCTGGCCCCCGAGCGCCCCGGCACGGATCGCCGCATGGCCTGGCATCTCGTGGCGCTGCCGGGCAATCTGCTCGCGCTCGAGCTCGTGAGCACCGGTGCCCATGCGACATACCTTTTCCGCGTCGTCCCGCGCGCGACGTACGACGGCGCTCGGCCGGAGGCGATGGCCCCGGCCGTCGAGGCAGCGGTCCGCGAGATCTCCGCAGCGCTCATCGACGCCCGGTTCCTGCGCGAGCCGATCGCCCTGCCGGCGGAGCGGCTGGCGCTCGCGAGCCACCTACGGTACCGCCTGGCCCTCGCCGCGCTGCCGACGCTCGCTGCTGCACGACGGCGGTTCGTGGCCCGACTCGTGCACGACGATCCGGCCCGCTGGACGGCCGCGCTCAACGATCTGATGGCCTGGCACGCGGCTGCGCGTGACGAGGCTGCGGAGTGGCCCGGGCGTGCGGCCGAGGAGCGGGCGGTGGCAGCTGCCTCTGCCGGTCAGGACGACCTGGCAGGCACTAATTCCGGCGCTGGCCCGGTTTCCGGTGCCCGGACCGATTGAGGAGGGTTTCGACGATGCCGGCCTTCAAGCACCCGTGCCCGCACTGCGGGAGCTGGATCATGCGCGACGCGGCCACCTGTCCCGCCTGTGGGACCGCCGATCCGTTTGCGCCGGCACGCTGCCCGAACTGCCGGAAGATTATCGACGATCGGACATGGGTCGCCTGTCCGGCCTGCGGGGCGAGCCTGCGGGCGGTCGCCGGGGGTACGCCCGGTGGGGTGGCCGCCAACGCGCCCTCTTCGGCCCAGGCGGCGTCCCCGGCCACGTCCGCGCCTGCCGGGGTCCCGCCGAGCCCGGCTGCGGCGGGATCGAGCCCGGCGTCGGCGCCGACCGCGGCGCCGACTCCCGCTCCGGTGCCCGCGACCCGGACCTGCGCTGGCTGCGGCGCTCCGCTCCCGGACGGCGCGCGGTTCTGCACGCTGTGCGGGACCCTCGTCGCCGGCTGACGCGGTTCAGGCGCCCGCCGGCCTGCCGCAGTTGGGGCAGAAGCGCGCGCCTTCGGCCAGGTCGTTGCCGCAGCCGAGACACTTGTTCTGACCGGTCGGCGTCCCGCAGTTCGAGCAGAACTTCTCCGAGCCGACCGGTTTGCCGCAGGTGCGACAGACGGTCTGCTTGGCGGCGAGATCGCCCGAGAAGACCTGCTGCTCCTGCATCGCCTGCTGCATCTGACGGATCTCGACGGAGGCACGCTCCGCCTCCATCTCGGTGGCCAGGCGTGGCGCGCAGCTGACGCAGAGGCCGCGCTGCTCGTTCCAGCAGGTCTCATCCACCCAGTTGTTGCAGCGGGGGCAGCGCGTGAAGAGCGGCATGATCTCATTGGCCGCCTTCTTCAGCGCCTCGTCACGAGCGCCGCGATCCATGAAGTCCTTGGCACTCCGCGCCGCGCTCGAGGCACCCCAGAGTCCGCCCAGGAGCTGGCTCGCCCCGCCCAGCAGGGAGCCCGCGCTGCCGAGCGCCGAACGCTGGAACTCGCTCCGATAGCCGCTGCCGCAGATGTCGCAGCGGAACTCGAACTGGTAGCCGTTCTCGTCCGACAGGTCGGTGTAGTTGTCGGTGAACGGCGTGAAGCCCGCCATCTGCCAGGTCACCTCGACGATGCCGGTCCTCAACCGCCGGCGCGGGCCGACCCCTCGGTCGCCATGGCAATCCTAGCGCCGCGCGCGGCGCGGATGTGGCGCTCCGCGCCCGGCGCCGTCGGGCAGACATCAGCCGAACAGCTCGTCGACCGCCGCGGCGAAGACCTCGGTGTGCCGGTCGACGTCCGCCTCGGTCGTGACCGGCGACATGAGCGCCATGTTGTGAAACGGCGTCATCAGGATCCGCCGGTTCATCGCGTA
>JAJYNP010000236.1 GCA_021786265.1 Chloroflexota bacterium | reverse complement strand
GTGCGATCCAGAAGACGTACCAGTAGGGACCGAAGAGGATGTACGTGATCAGGTTGTACTCGGACCCGACCTGGTACCAGGCCGGGATCGAGTACTCGGCAAACTCAAGGACGAGATCCAGCAGCACGAGCCAGATCACTGCCCGGCTCATGTACCCGACGAGGTCGCGCCACGGCGCATCGTGACGGATCGGGAGAGCCGCGGTGATCGCGGTCACGAGTGCGGCGCCCGAGGCGAGCGCGCCGGTGAGGAAGATGATCGGGGAGATCGCAGAGTTCCAGTACTCGCGGGCCACGACCGTGCCGAAGAGCGCGCCCACGCCACCCTCGAATCCGATGGCGATCACCACGCCGATGGTGCCGATCACGCGGAGCGGCATTTCGTCGCGCTCCGGCCGGGCCGCCGTCGCGCGGGACCACCGGGAGCGGAGCACGATCACCAGCTGCGCCACCAGGACCACGAAGTACGCGGTGTACAGCCAGACCATCCAGGCCATCATCGAGTGGAACTGGGGGCGCACGAAGACCTCCCAGAACCGCTCCATGTGGCCCAGATCGAAGAGGATCGACAGCAGGGCGAGGACCAGCGTCACCGCCGCGGTATAGAGGGCGATCGGCCCGATCGGGGCGAGACGCCGGATGCCGAACACGTACACGAGGCTGGACACCAGGAACGCCCCGGCCGACAGCCCGCCGAAATAGATATACGCGGCAACCCACAGGCCCCACGGGATGTAGCTGGAGTACGCGGTCGGCTGTTCGCCCAGCATGAACCGCTGGACGATGCCGACGAGCCCGAAGATGGCCAAAGCGAGCCACAGGACCGCGAAGAGGTACAGCCAGGCCGAGCGGCTCCCCGTCATCCGCGCATCCGCGCCCTTGGTCTCCTGTCCGTCAAGCCGTGTCGCAACGCTCATCGTCGCACCGCCCTTCACAGCAGGTAGAAGACCTTCGGCTCAGTGCCGAGGTCCTCCTTGAGCCTGACCGCGTTCGCGGACGCCGCGAGCTCGGAAACCAGCGACTGGGGATCGTTGAGGTCTCCGAAGATGGTGGCGCGGCCGATGCAGGTGGTGACGCACTGGGGCAGGAGGCCGTCGACGAGCCGATGAGCGCAGAAGTGGCACTTGCGTGCGTTGCCCACCGGGCTGCCCGGGATCGGTCCGTTGTCCCGCGCCCAGCTCTCGCTGTACTCGAAGCTCGGCTCCTTCTCGTACTGGGTGCCGGCCGCCAGCGCCAGCGCGGCGGGAGTGCCGGTGGCCGCGTCGTCGCTCCAGTTCTCCCCGAAGTCGAAGGTGCGTGCCTGGTAGGGGCAGGCCGTGATGCAGTAGCGGCACCCGATGCAGGCGTCGTAGTCGATCTCGATGATCCCGTCGGGCCGCTTCCAGGTGGCATTCACCGGGCAGACCGACACGCACGGCGGATTGTCGCATTGCATGCACGGACGCGGCAGGAACTGTCGCGTCACGTTCGGGTAGGTGCCGATCTCGGTGTCGATCACCGGGCGGTAGACGACGCCCGGTGGCAGCTTGTTCTCCATCACGCAGGCGACGGTGCAGGACATGCACGCCACGCACTTGCGCGTGTCGATGACCATGCCCCAGCGGCGCTGGTCGATCGGCTTGTTCAGGGCGCGGACCAGGTCGCGTTGCATGCGGACCAGGATGTCCTCGTCCGCCTGGGGGCTGACGTCGAATGTCGGCGCGGGCGCAGCGGGCAGGGCGCGCCGCCCGTTCGCGGGCTTCTCCTTGGCGGGCGTGAGCACGGTCGCGCCGAGGCCACCGAGCGGGAGCACCGCCCCGACTGCCAGTGCAGCGGCCGCTTTGGTCAGGAAATCGCGTCGTTCGAGCGTGGTCGGATCGGGGGCCGCGGGTGCCGGTTCGGGCGTTCCGACGGCCGCGCCTCCTCTGGACTCCGCGTTCGGCATGGGTCCCTGCTCCCTCCCCCAGCGTGATCCCGGCGCTTACGGTTGCCCGCCGGCCATCAGTCCCGCGAGCCTGGCCCAACGGCTGGGCACGCCGTGAGCTATTGCAATGTCGGTTATGGTGCTGACCGTCTCGAGTCCGGGACATGTGTCATGCGGCACGATCCGGACCGTGCCGAATGGCGGTCGCCTCCTGGCGCGAGATGCGCCACAAACACGGCACTAGGGCAGCCCGGACGGCTAGCATACCGGCGGCGGTCCGGCGACCGCTCTCGCACGGATCAGGAGGGGTGGATGAGCGACCAGCCGTCGGCCGGGTACCTGCCGGCCGTCTACGTGGAACTGCGTGCCCGATACCCGGGCGTCGGCGCCGCATATGACGCCCTGGCCCAAGCCTGTCACGCGGCCGGACCGCTCACGATCCGCGAGCAGCGGCTGGTCAAGCTCGGCATCGCCGTGGGCCTCGCCTCTGAAGGGGCCGTCCGTTCGCACGTGCGGCGCGGGCTGGAAGAGGGGATGAGCGCCGACGCGCTGCTGCACGCCATTGTCCTTGCCGTCCCCACCGCGGGGTTCCCCGCCACCGCCGCGGCCTACGGCTGGGCCCGCGACGTGCTCGACGCGGCCGGCGCACAGGACGCCACGGAAGGAGCGACCCGATGACCCCTCCGAATGCCGAACCCGCCCTCTCCCTCTCGACCTGGCTCGATCTGGTGCTCCGCGAGCTGCCCGACGGAGCCGCCGGGCCCTCGGCCGCCGAGCAGACCGCGATCCTCGACCTGGCCCGCGTGGCGGCCCATGCCAGCGAGCGCATCGCGGCCCCAATCTCCGCCTACCTGGTGGGCCTGGCATACGCCGCACGTCCGGCCGACGAGCGGGCGGCGGCCCTGCGGGCGCTGGTGGCGAACCTGGAAGCTCGGGCCGGGGCGTAGGCTCTGCCCGGGCGCGATCAATTGCGACAGTCAGATGATCGCGTGGCTTCGAGCCCACCAGCGGCGCGCGGCCACGCCGCTCCAGATCAGTTCGACCACCCCGAAGGGCCATGCGCCCTGCAGGAACCGTAGGC
>JAJYNP010000008.1 GCA_021786265.1 Chloroflexota bacterium | reverse complement strand
TGCCCGAACGAGCGCACGGAGTGGCCCGGCGGGGGGCCGGCGGACGGGCCGGGCGGCGAGCCGGCGGAAGAGTGGGCCGAATCGACCCCCTCAACGGGAACTTCGGCTATTGTGCACAGGAGTGAGGAGCCGCGCGCCAGCCCAGTGGCGCGCAGGGCGCGCCTCCCCGGTCACGGAGGACCCCATGGCGAACCCCGTCATCGTTGCGGTCGACGACGACCCCCAGGTCCTTCGAGCCGTCGAGCGCGACCTCCGGCGACGTTTCGGACATGACTACCGCGTGGTGGCCGCCGAGAGCGGGCCGAGCGCGCTGGACGTCGTGAAGCGCCTGAAGCTCCGCGGGTCGGCGGTCGCGCTGTTCCTGGCCGACCAGCGCATGCCCGGGATGACCGGGACCGAATTCCTGGAGTCGGCGCGGGACGTCTTCCCGGATGCGAAGCGGGTGCTGCTGACCGCGTACGCGGACACCGAGGTCGCCATCCAGGCGATCAACGCGATCCGCCTCGACCACTACCTGCTCAAGCCCTGGGACCCCCCCGAGGAGAAGCTCTACCCGGTCCTCGAGGACCTCCTCGGCGACTGGCAGGCGGCCTACGTGCCGCCGTTCGAGGGGCTCCGCCTGGTGAGCCACCGGTGGGACTCCCGTGCGCACGAGATCAAGGATTACCTCGCCCGCAACCAGATCCCCTACCGCTGGCTCGACACGGAGACGGACGCCGACGCCCCGGCGCTCGTCGCGAGCGCCGGCGAGGGCGAGGACCGCGAGCCGCTCGTGGTCTTTCCCGACGGCTCCCACCTGGTCGCACCCACCAACCTGGAGATCGCCGAGAAGGTGGGGCTGCGGACCCAGGCCGCCCTGCCCTTCTACGACCTGGTCATCGTCGGCGGCGGCCCCGCCGGCCTGGCGGCCGCCGTCTACGGCGCATCCGAGGGCCTCCGTACGCTGCTGGTCGAGCGGGAGGCCCCCGGGGGCCAGGCCGGCACCACGTCGCGGATCGAGAACTACCTGGGGTTCCCCTCCGGGCTGTCGGGCTCCGACCTGGCGCGGCGCGCGCTGGCCCAGGCGAGCCGGCTCGGCGCCGAGATCCTCACGCCGCAGGACGTGGTCGGCATGAGCGTCAACGACCCGTACAAGGTGGTGCAGCTGGCGGACGGGTCGGCGGTGAGCTCCCAGGCGCTGCTGGTCGCGACCGGCGTCGAGTACCGGCGCCTCGACGTGCCGGGGCTCGACATGCTCACGGGCGCCGGAGTCTTCTACGGCGCGGCAACCACGGAGGCGCCCTTCTACCGTGACGCGCACGTCGCCGTGGTCGGCGGAGGCAACTCCGCCGGGCAGGCAGCGGTCTACCTCGCGCGGTACGCCGAGGACGTCATGCTCATCATCCGCGGTGGCTCGATCGAGGCGGGCATGTCGCAGTACCTGGTGGACCGGATCGGGACCACGCCGAACATCCGGGTGCTGCTCCGCTCGAGCGTCGTCGCCGTGCACGGCAGCCAGGCGCTCGAGGCCATCGACATCGCGACGGGCGAGGAGATGCGGCAGACGTGCGGAGTCGCCGCCATGTTCGTCTTCATCGGGCAGCAGCCGCGCACGGACTGGCTCGGCGACGCCGTGGAGCGCGATCGGGCGGGGTTCGTGGTGTCGGGTCCCGGGCTCACCCGCACCGGAGATCAGCCCGGCAGGTGGCCCCTGCGGCGGGACCCGTTCCTCCTCGAGACCAGCGTGCCCGGGGTCTTCGTGGCGGGGGACGTCCGGTCCGGATCCGTCAAACGGATCGCGTCGTCGGTGGGCGAGGGCTCGATGGCGGTCCAGTTCATCCACCAGTACCTGGCCACCCTGTGACCGCCGACGGCACACCGGCGCCCGCTCGCTCCGACCAGCCCGCCGGCACCCCGGCGCTCGAGCGGGGGAGCCAGCCGGGCCCCTCGAGCGGCACCGCGGACCAGCGCGAGTTCCTGCGGCGGATCCCCCTGCTCGAGGGGCTGTCCGACGAGGACATCGAGTGGGTGGCGTCATTCGCCCGGCCCGAGGACCTCGCCCCGGGCGCGGTCCTGACCGCGGAGGGCGAGCCCGGCGATTCCCTCTACCTCGTGATCTCCGGCGATCTCGAGGTGGTGAAGCGTTCCGGGACCGGGGACGTGCCGCTCGCGCGGCTCGGGCCCGGCGAGATCGTGGGGGAGATGGCCGTGCTCGAGTCGCGGCCCCGGACGGCCTCGGTGCGGGCGATCTCGCCGGTGCGCGTGCTGCGCATCCCCGGTGCCACCCTCCTCGAGCTGCTCCGCACTCGACCCGGCGCGTCCATCTCGATGATCCGGACCGTCAGCGGCCGGCTGCGGAACACGGAGGCGATGCTTCGCGAGCGCGAGAAGCTGGCGGCCCTGGGCACGCTTTCGGCCGGCCTCGCCCACGAGCTCAACAACCCGGCCGCCGCCGTGCAGCGGAGCTCGGGGCTCCTGAACGAAGCGCTCGACCGCTGGGCCGAGGCGACCCGCTCGCTCGGCCCGGTCATCGAGACCCACGAACAGGCGGAGTTCATCGCGTCGCTCGGGGGCGATCTGGCCGGTTACCCGGCCGACGCGGCCGAGGATCCGCTCGAGCTGAGCGATCGGACCGGCGACCTGGAGCTGTTCCTGGAGGACCGCGACGTGGCGGACGCGGGGGACGTCGCCTCGGCCCTCGCCTCGCAGGGATGGACCGTGGCCCGCCTGCAGGACGTTGAGGACCGGTTCCCGGGGCCGGCCTTCGCGGCCATCGCGGCCTGGCTCGGCGCCGCCAGCCTCGCCCATGCCCTGGTCGCGGAGGTCTCCACGGGGGCCCGCAGGATCTCCGAGATCGTGCATGCCGTGAAGGAGTACGTCTACCTGGACCAGGCTCCGGTGCAGCGGGTCGACGTGCGCGCCGGCATCGAGAGCACGCTGGTGATCCTGCGGCCCAAGCTGAAGGACGGGATCCGCGTCGTGCGGGAGTTTGCCCCCGACCTGCCA
>JAJYNP010000013.1 GCA_021786265.1 Chloroflexota bacterium | reverse complement strand
TGACCCGGGCGCCTGGGTGATCCGGCCGCGCCCCCGCCGGGATGCGGCCCGTCAGGCCGGGGCGACGCTCGGAGCGGCGGCCGGTCCCACGACCGGGGTGGCGGCGCGCTCCTGCTCCTGCTGGGTCCGGTCGGCGAAGTGGCAGGCCGCGGCGTGCCCCTCCCCCACGATCGCGAGCCGGGGGTCCACGGTCGAGCAGATCTCGGGGTTGCCCAGCCGCTCGCGCAGCCAGCAGCGCGGATGGAAGTGGCAGCCCGACGGCGGGTTCACCGGCGAGGGGACGTCACCGCGCAGGACGATGCGCTTGCGGGCCCTGGCGCGCTCCACCTCCGGCACGGCCGACAGGAGCGCCACCGTGTACGGGTGGCGGGGGTGCTCGTAGAGCTCGGCCACCGAGGCGAGCTCCACCATGCGGCCCAGGTACATCACCCCCACCCGGTCGCTGATGTACTGCACCACCGAGAGGTTGTGGGCGATGAAGAGGTAGGTGAAGCCGAAGTCCTGCCGCAGGTCCAGGAGCAGGTTCAGGATCTGGCTCTGGATCGAGACGTCCAGCGCCGAGACCGGCTCGTCGCACACGATGAAGTCCGGGCGCAGGGCCAGGGCCCGGGCGATCCCGATGCGCTGCCGCTGGCCACCGCTGAACTCGTGGGGGTAGCGGCGGGTGTAGTCGCGGCGCAGCCCCACGGCGTCGAGCGAGTCCTCCACCCGCTTGGTCCGCTCCTTCGAGTTCTTCACCCCCTGCGCGAGGAGGCCCTCGCCGATGATGTCGAGCACCGGCATGCGCGGGTTGAGCGAGCCGTAGGGGTCCTGGAAGATGATCTGCATGCGGCCGCGCATGCGCCGCAGCGCCTCGGGCTTGAGCGCGTGGAGGTCCTCGCCCTCCAGCACGACCCGACCGGACGTCGGGCGCTGCAGGTAGAGCAGGCTCCGGCCCAGGGTGGTCTTGCCGCAGCCCGACTCCCCCACCAGGCCGAACACCTCGCCGCGGCGGACGCTGAAGCTGACGCCGTCGACGGCCTTGACGTCCCCCACGTGGCGGCGCAGGACCCCACCCAGGACCGGGAAGTACTTCACGAGGTTGTCCACCTCGAGCAGCACCTTCCCCTCACCGGGCGGCGGAGGCACCTCGTCGCGCGTTGCGGCGGCCGGCAGCGCGCTCATCGGGCCACTCCCGTGGTGGCCGCGCGGACCACCGGCAGCGGCGTCGCCGTGCCGTAGCGCGGGCGGTGCTCGATCCCGAAGGGCGGCGCGGTGTGCAGCCAGCAGGCCACCCGGCGCTCCTCCCGGCCCTGGGCGTCGAGCGGCGGCTCGTGCTCGCGGCACGGTTCGAAGGCGTACGGACAGCGCGGTGCGAAGCGGCAGCCCGCCGGCATCCGGAACGGATTGGGGACGCTGCCCTTGATCACGTTGAGGCGGGTCCCGCGCATGCCCCTCGAGGGGATCGACGCGAGCAGCCCCTCGGTGTACGGATGCTTCGGGTCCTGCAGGACCTCGTCCACCGACCCGGTCTCCACGACCTTGCCGGCATACATCACCACCACGCGCTGGACCGTCTCAGCCACCACGCCCAGGTCGTGGGTGATCAGCAGGAGCGCCGTCCCGGTCTCTGCCTGCACGCGGCGAATGAGCTCCAGGATCTGGGCCTGGATCGTCACGTCGAGCGCGGTGGTGGGCTCGTCCGCGATCAGGAGCTTGGGATCACAGGAGAGGGCGAGCGCGATCATCACGCGCTGGCGCATGCCGCCCGACATCTCGTGCGGATATTGCTTGACCCTGCGCTGCGCCTCCGGGATCCCCACCAGGCGCAGCATCTCCACGGCTCGGTCCCAGGCGGCCTTGTGGCTGAGCTTCTTGTGAGCGACCACGGCCTCGGCGATCTGGTCCCCGATCGTCAGGACCGGGTTCAGGCTGGTCATGGGCTCCTGGAAGATCATGGCCATCTCGGCCCCGCGGATGTGCAGCATCTGGTCCTGCGTGAGCTGCAGCACGTCGCGCCCGTCGAACCAGATCTCGCCACCCGCGATGTCACCGGGCGGGATCTCGATGAGCCGCATGATGGTCAGGGCGGTGACGCTCTTGCCGCAGCCAGACTCTCCCACGACCCCCAGGGTCTCCCCCCGGTGCACCTGGAAGCTCACCCCATCGACGGCCGGCACGGTGCCGTCCATCACCTTGAAGTAGGTGCGCAGATCGCGCACGTCGAGCAGCACGTCGGCCGGCGGAGGCGTGCCCACGGAAATCTCCTCGAAAGCACTCATCGGGTCGTGTCCGGTTCGAGAACGGGCTGATCGATGGTCACAGCCGGGTCCGCGGGTCGAGCGCGTCGCGCAGCCCGTCGCCCACGAAGTTGATGGCCATGACCGTGATGGCGATCGCCATGCCCGGGAAGAAGGCCCACCACCAGTTGCCCAGCCCGAGCGCGCTCTGGGCGTTCGCGAGCGCGTTGCCCCAGCTGGTCTGGTCGGGGCTGATGCCGAAGTTCAGGTAGCTCACGAACGCCTCCAGCACGATGTTGGAGGCCATGATCAGGGTCATGGCCACGATCACCGGACCGATGGCGTTCGGAAGGACGTGGCGGAACGTGATCCGGCCGTCCTTCACCCCCACCGCGCGTGCCGCCTCCACGAAGTCGGCCTCGCGCAGGGAGAGGAACTGCGCCCGCACCAGGCGGGCAATGATCGGCCACGAGAGGAGCCCGAAGATGATGATCAGCGAGCTCACCTGGCCCTCGCCGAAGAAGCGCGCCGCCACCAGGATCACGAACAGCAGCGGGATGGCGAAGAACGTGTCGACCACGCGCATGATCACGTTGTCGATCCAGCCGCCGAAGTAGCCGGAGATCGCGCCGAGGGAGACTCCCACCAGGCCCGCGATCAGCATGCTGAAGCCGCCGATCGCCATCGAGATGCGGGCCCCGTTGATCACCATGGTGAACACGTCGCGGCCGGTGTTGTCGGTGCCGAAGAGGTGAGCCAGGCTGGGCGGC
>JAJYNP010000025.1 GCA_021786265.1 Chloroflexota bacterium | reverse complement strand
ACGCGATGGCCAAGAAGAAGTTCGAGCGCACCAAGCCCCACGTCAACGTCGGCACCATCGGTCACATCGACCACGGCAAGACGACCCTGACGGCGGCCATCACGAAGTACCTCTCGCTCAAGGGCGGGGCGGAGTTCCGCGCCTTCGATTCGATCGACAACGCCCCCGAGGAGCGCGAGCGCGGCATCACCATCGCCATCGCCCACGTGGAGTACGAGACGGCCCACCGCCACTACGCCCACGTGGACTGCCCCGGGCACGCCGACTACATCAAGAACATGATCACCGGCGCGGCGCAGATGGACGGCGCGATCCTGGTGGTGGCCGCCACCGACGGGCCCATGCCCCAGACCCGCGAGCACATCCTGCTGGCCCGCCAGGTGGAGGTGCCCTACATCATCGTGTTCCTCAACAAGGTCGACGCGGTCGACGATCCCGAGCTGCTCGAGCTCGTGGAGCTCGAGGTGCGCGAGCTGCTCAGCAAGTACAACTTCCCGGGCGACGAGATCCCCGTCATCCGGGGCTCCGCGCTGAAGGCCCTGGAGGCCTCGGCCGATCCGGCCGATCCCGCCTACGCCTGCATCCAGGAGCTCATGGATGCGGTGGACTCCTACATCCCCACCCCCGAGCGGGCCGTGGACAAGCCCTTCCTGATGCCGGTGGAGGACGTCTTCGGCATCAAGGGCCGGGGCACCGTGGCCACCGGCCGCGTCGAGCGCGGCGTGGTCAAGGTGGGCGAGGAGGTCGAGATCGTGGGCATCCGGCCCACCCGCAAGGTGGTGGTGACCGGGGTCGAGATGTTCAAGAAGCTGCTCGACGAGGGCCGCGCGGGGGACAACATCGGGACCCTCCTGCGGGGCATCGAGCGCGACGACATCGAGCGCGGCCAGGTGCTGGCCAGGCCCGGCTCGATCAAGCCCCACACCCGGTTCGTGGCCCGGGTCTACGTGCTGACCCGCGAGGAGGGCGGCCGCCATACCCCCTTCTACAACGGCTACCGCCCCCAGTTCTACCTGCGCACCACCGACGTGACCGGCGACATCACCCTGCCCGAGGGCATGGAGATGGTGATGCCCGGCGACAACGTGGACATGCGGGTCGAGCTCATCACCCCCATCGCGCTCGAGACCGGGCAGCGCTTCGCCATCCGCGAGGGCGGCCACACCGTGGGCGCCGGCGCGATCACCAGCATCACGGAGTAGGGCATGGCGAAGCAGCGGATCAGGATCCGCCTCAAGGCCTACGACCATCGGCTGCTCGATCAGTCGGCGCTCCAGATCGTGGAGACCGCGCAGCGGACGGGCGCCGACGTGGTCGGGCCGGTCCCGCTCCCGACTCGAATCGAGAAGTTCACCGTCCTGCGCTCGCCGTTCATCGACAAGGACAGCCGGGAGCAGTTCGAGATCCGCACCCACAAGCGGCTCATCGACATCCTGGATCCCTCGTCGAAGACCGTCGACGCCCTGATGCGTCTCTCGCTCGCCGCGGGAGTCGACATCGAGATCAAGATGTAGATGAGCATCGGACTTCTCGGCCGCAAGGCCGGCATGACACAGGTCTTCGCCGAGGACGGCACGATGGTTCCCGTGTCCGTCCTGGTCGTCGAGCCGAACACGGTGACCCTCGTACGGACCCCCGAGCGCGACGGGTACACCGCCGTGCAGGTGGGGACGGGGACCGCGCGCAGGCTCACCAGGCCGCGGCTGGGCCAGCTGCGCGACCTGCCACGCGTGCGGCACGTCCGCGAGTTCCGCGTGGAGAGCGTGGACGACTACCGCGTCGGCCAGGAACTGCGCGTCGACGAGCTCTTCGCGGCCGGCGACCGGGTGGACGTGACCGGCGTCAGCAAGGGCAAGGGCTTTTCCGGGACGATCAAGCGGCACCACTTCCGCCGCGGCCCGGAGACCCACGGATCCGACTCCCACCGGCAGCCCGGCTCGGTCGGTGCTGGCACCACTCCGGGGCGCGTCTACCGTGGCCTCGGGATGGCGGGCCACCTCGGCGACGACCGGGTCACCGTCAAGAAGCTGACCGTCGTGCGCACCGACCCCGAGCGCAACCTGCTGCTCGTCAAGGGGTCCGTGCCGGGCGCCCCCAATGCGCTCGTCATGGTCAGGAAGGCGTAGCGCGATGCCCCAGACCACCCTGTACCGGAAGACCGGCGAGGAGGCCGGGTCGGTCGAGCTGCCGGACGCGCTCTTCGCGGCGCCCGTCAACGCGGCCGTCCTGCACCAGGCGGTCGTCGCCCAGCTGGCGGGCCGGCACCTCGGCACCCACGACACGAAGACCCGCGGCGAGGTCGCGGGCGGCGGCAAGAAGCCGTACCGGCAGAAGGGGACCGGCCGCGCCCGCCAGGGCTCGCGGCGCGCCCCGCACTTCGCCGGCGGCGGGGCCGTGTTCGGGCCGCATCCGCGCAGCTACGAGCAGCGGCTCCCCCGGAAGATGAAGCGCCTCGCGCTTCGCGGCGCGCTGACCGCCAAGTACGGCGACGGCGCGGTGCGCGTGGTCGAGGATCTGGCGATGGAGGCGATCAGGACCCGCGAGCTGGTGGGCTACCTGGGCGCCCTCAACGTCGCCGGGCGCGTGCTGGTCGTGGCGCCGTCGCGCGACCAGCGCCTCGCGCTCTCGGCACGCAACCTCCCGGACGTGGAGGTCATCCTCGCAGACTCTCTGAACGTCGTGGACATCCTGAACGCGGACGTCTTGCTGATCGAGCAGCCGGCCCTCACGACGCTCTCGGAGGTGTACGCATGACGCTGCAGAGCGCCGAGGTGATCGTCCGGCCGGTCATCAGCGAGAAGTCGATGGACCTCACGCAGCGGAACAAGTACACGTTCCGGGTCCACGACGACGCCAACAAGCTGCAGATCAAGCGCGCCGTGGAGGAGCTCTTCAAGGTCACGGTCCTGTCGGTCAACGTCTCGACGACCAAGACCAAGGAGAAGCAGCGCGGCACCAAGCGCGGGCGGGTCTCGGGCACCACCAGCCCGTGGCG
>JAJYNP010000046.1 GCA_021786265.1 Chloroflexota bacterium | reverse complement strand
ACGAGCTCCTGCTGGCCGACGCCACGCCCGGTCCCTTCCTGCCCCATCCGGAGCGCGCAGGCAAGTTCCGGCAGACCCAGTTGCTGCTGCTGGAGGACGCGCACAGCCGCAGGGTCGTGGGTGGCGGGTTCTACTGGAATCAGCAGCTGCCGGCACTGGACGACAGCTTCTATCGGGCCACCCTGGCCTGGGGCATCCCGATCCAGACCTACGTGGACCATGGCAACATCTTTATCTCTAGGCACTTTCGCCGTGTCTGCGCAGACCTTGCGGTGGGCCTCATCTATGCACGGAGCCCGTGGGCCAAGGGGAAAATCGAAAGAGTTATCCGCAGCGTGCAGGACGCCACGTTCGCCCAGCTCCGGGACCTGGTCGAGCGCGGCGAGATCACCGACCTGGCCGGCCTCAACGCGCATCTCTGGCTCTGGCTGGACCAAGTCTATCACCGCCGCGTCCACTCCCAGACCGGGGCCCCCCCGGCCGAGCGCATGCCCGAGGCCGTGCGCCCGGTGCGCGACGTCGCCGCGCACGAGCAGACCTTTCTGTGGCAGGCCACCCGGACCGTCCGCCGCGCCGGGTGCACGGTGGACCTCTTCGGCAACACCTACGCCCTGGGCGATCCGGCCCTGGCCGGGACCCGGGTCCAGGTCCGCTACAACCCCTACCGCCTGCAGACCGTCGCGATCTGGCACGAGGGCCGCTTCCGCCAAACCGTCACCGCCGGGAAGCTGCAGCGCGAGCGCCACCCCGACGTCAGCCGCCTGCCCGAGCGCGGCGCCGTCAGCGAGCCGACGGCGCACAACCAGCTCTCCGCCCTGCGCCGCCGGGCCGCAGGGGAGCCGGCCGGCACGTCCGTGTCCTTCGCCGGCGCGGTCCCACCCCGGCGGCTCGCCGACCTGCTGTCGGAGGTCTTGGGCCGCTCCCTGGAGCCCCGCGAGCTGCAGGCCTGCCGCCGGCACTGGCAGCGCTACGGCCCGTTCGATCCCCAGGCCTACCGTCCCGCCCTGGAGCGCTGTGTCCAGCACAAGGGCGCCGCCCACCATGTCTCGGTCTATCTCGACATCTGCCGTCCGGAGGGGGATCTGTGATGCCGGCCTTCAGCAAGGAGATCGACGAGCTGCTCCCCACGACCCAGTGGCCCGAGCTCCAGGCCCGACTGCGGCACACCGTCGCCCAGTGCGGCCTCTGCGTCCTCAGCGGCGACCCCGGCGTCGGCAAGACGGCCGCCGTGCGCGCCTTCTGCCAGGCCCTCGACCCCGCGACGCATCTGATCCTCTACCTCGCCGACCCGGCGCTGACGCCGCGGGCCCTCTACCGCCTCATCGCCGCCCACCTCGGCCTCGAGGTCCCCTGGTCCGCCAGCGAGTGCGCCCGCGCCGTGCGCCAGGTCCTGCTCGGCCGTCGGCAGGCCGGCGTCACCCCCGTGCTGGTCCTCGACGAGGCCGACGAACTGCCCACGGCCACCCTCGCCGAGCTCCGCGTCCTGCAGAACGGCGAGATGGACCACCGCTCTCCCGCCGCCGTGATCCTGGTCGGGGCCCCCCTCCTCCGCCAGCGCCTGCGCCTGGTCACCCTCGCCGCCCTCGCCCAGCGCGTCACCGCCAGCTATCACCTCGTCGGCCTGACCGCCGCCGAGACCGCTGCCTACATCGAGCTCCAGCTCGGCCTGGACGGCACGCCCGCCGTCACCTTCACCCCCGGCGCCGTCGAGGATGTCTTCCATCTCACCCGCGGCGTGCCCCGCCTGATCAATCGCCTGTGCCAGACCGCGCTGCTGGCCGCATCCGGCAGCGAGCACCCCGTCGTCGAGCCCCGCACCGTCAAGGCGGCCGCCATGGACTGTGGTCTGGCCTGACGGCCGCCCACCATCTTCCCGGGAGGTGTCCGCCGTGCACCGCATCTTGCTGGACGAGGCGCCCCAGATCGTGCTCGGGACGGAGTTCGTCGCCGAGGACCCCCAATCTCCCGGCTGGCCCTTCCCCCGCTTCCGCCTCCGCATCCGCACCACCTACGATTCCGGCGTCATCCTGGACATCAGCAACCCGCGCACGCTCGAACTCCTCGCCGCCGCGACGCGCACCCTGCTGCGCGCCTACCGGGACAGCCTCGACGGCCCCCCGCTCAAGGCCGCCACGCCCCCCACCGCCACCCAGCGCCGTTCCCGGCCCACGCCCCGCGCCTTCCCCGGCATCTGAGGAAAGCCCGCGGCCAACAGGTGTGGCCGCGGGCTCCCTTTTTCCTCAGCCAATGTCTCATCTATCGTGAGCATCCATTTCTCAAATACCGCGAGCGCTAACAGCGGAAGGACCCGCGCCGTGGGCCCCCAAAATGGCGGTGAAGGTGGCGGGGGTGGGCAAGGGCCCATGGGCGATCGGGACGGGGCCGCGGGGGCGTCCGGCGGCGGCGCGGGCCACCTGGAGGGCTTTCTGGGGCGGCCGTCCCTGGTCCCCGCCTGCCGCCGCCTGGAGCGGCTCGGGGCGGAGTGGGCGCTGGCGCGGGGCACCGCCTGGGACGAGGTCCTCAACAGCGGTCCCCTGCCCCCCGGGGGACCCTCCTGGGCCTTCCGCTGGCGCGTCGTCGCCCAAGCCCTGGAGTGGTCCGCGGGCCTCGGGCCGCCGCCCGGGGACTGGTCCGCCCTGCCCCTTGGCCTGCAGGCCTTCCTCTCCTGGGCCCTGCCCGCCGCCGTCCGCCCGGCCCGCCCCCCTTCCCTGGACGCTGCCGCCGCAAACCGTTTGCTCGCCGAGGCGGAGCGCCTGGCCGCGGACCTCGGCGCCGGCGCGGAAGCCCCTGCGGCGGCGCTCCCGGCCGTTGCCTTGCCCCCGCGCGAGGGCGGCGACCCGGCGGCCCTGCTCGCGGCGGCCCTCCGGCAACCGGCGCCGGCGCCGGCGGTTCCGGGACTGGCGGAGCTGCGGGCCGCGTTGGCCGCCGGACCGATGGCCCTGGGGACACTGCGGGACATGGCGGACCGCCACGGGGTGCTGCCGGGCACCCTCCTGG
>JAJYNP010000171.1 GCA_021786265.1 Chloroflexota bacterium | reverse complement strand
TGCCAGCGCCTCCAGGGCTTCGGGCAGGTCGGCTCGGCCGAAGCCGAGGCGGAACCGATCGGGTGCACATCCGAAGGCCGGCCCGGGAGCGACCACCACGCCGGCGCGGTCGCGCCAGTGTGCGAGCACGGCATCCGCGTCGCCGCCGTGCCGCTCGAGGAGGGGTGCCGCGATGCGGGCCACCGAGACGGTTGTGGCCGCGGGGCGCTCCCATGCGAAGACGTCCGGGTGGGCAGCGACGAACGCTTCCAGTCGTGCCTGGTTCGCAATGCACAGGCGCCGCGTGCGCTCGCGCAGCTCCGCATCGGCGCGCAGGGCGATCGTGGCCAGCACCTCGGACGGCCCGGCCGCGCACAGCGTCGTGTAGTCCTTGATCGCCATCGCGTGCGCGCGCAACGCGCGATCGCCGGTGACGAGCCAACCGATCCGCAGCCCGGCCAGCCCGTACACCTTGGACGTGACCCCGACCGCGACGGCACGCCCGGAGAGCGCGGTCACGGACGGCGCCGTCTCGCCGGACCACTCCAGCCCGCGGTAGACCTCGTCCCCGACCACGCGGATCCCCAGCGCATCGCAGCGCGCGACCACCTCGCGCAGCTGCTCGCCCGAGGCCGCCACGCCGGTCGGGTTGTGCGGCACGTTCAGCACGAGGAGCGCGACGCCCGGCCGCAGCGCCTCCATCAGCCGCTCGAACGGGAAGCGCCAGCCATC
Organism: Chloroflexota bacterium; assembly: GCA_021786265.1. The sequence goes on along the minus strand of JAJYNP010000171.1, from coordinate 2,289 downwards.
GCCACGCTCCTCGACCGGGACCAGGTCGAGCGTGGCGCCCATCGCCCTCGGCACCTCGTGGAGCGACTGGTACGCGGGCGTCAGCGCGACCGCACGGTCGCCCGGCGCCAGCGTGGCCGCGAACGCGAGCAGGAGCGCCTCGGCCGCGCCCACCGCAACAAGCACGTCGTCCGGGCCGCGGCCAAGGTAGAGGGACGCGATGGCGGCGCGCAGGTCCGGATCGCCGGCCGCCGTTCGATAGCCCAGCCGCAGCCGCTCCCAGCGTTCCCGCTGGTCCGCGTCGGCGAGGTCCAGCAGCTCCCGGGTCGAGAGGGTCTCGGGATCGGACGAGCCCAGCTGGTGCGGGAGGTCGAACTCGAAGCGATCGAAGAACCGCTCGAGGGCGAACTCCGGCATGGTCCTGAGCCGCCCGGTGCCCCCGGTGCCCGCGGTGCCCCTGGTGTCGCCGTCATGCATCAGCGTGGCTCCCGTGCCCTGTCGATCTCGTCGCGACCCGGCATCCCCTCGCGCGCTCCGTGACGAGTGGTGGCCAGCCCACCCGCGGTCCTGCCCCGCCGGACCGCCTCCACGAACGGCCGCCCTTCCGCCAGCGCCGCCGCGAACGCGCCGTTGAACGCGTCCCCGGCGCCGACGGTGTCCACCGGTTCGACATCCAGGGCCCGGAAGATCTGCTCGACGTCGGGACCCAGGGCCACGACCCCCCTGGCACCCAGCGTCACGGCGATGCGCAGCTCCCGATCGGCGGCCGCGAGTGCATGCGCGGCGCGCACGGGGTCTCCCGTGAATCCCGGCACCAGCAGGTCGAGCTCGGTCTCGTTGGGGGTGACGTGCGACGCGAGCCGCAGCAGCGCCGCCGGGACGTCGCGGGCGGGAGCTGGGTTCAGCACGAACGGCGCACCCACCGTCCTCGCGACGAACGCGGCCGCGAGCACCGCGTCGACCGGGACCTCCAGGCTCGCCAGCAGCACGGAATCGGCGCCGAGCACGCGTGAGAGCGCCGACTGGACCTCACCCGGGGTCAGCGTGGCGTTTGCGCCGGGTGCCACGGCGATCTGGTTCTCGCCCCGGGCATCGACCACGATCAGGGCGACGCCCGTGGCCGTCCCGCTCCGCACCCGCACCGCCGAGCAGTCCACACCCTCGGCGGCCAGCGCCGCGAGCGCCTCCCGCCCGAACATGTCGTCGCCGACGGTTCCGACCATGGCGACCGATCCCTGGCCAGGCCCGCCACGGAGCGCACGGGCGGCTGCGACCGCCTGGTTGCCGCCCTTGCCACCCTGGTGGACCGAGAACTCGCCGCCGACCACCGTCTCCCCCGGCCCGGGCAGCGGCGCACCGCTCACCACCATGTCGACGTTGATCGCGCCGAGGACCACCACTCGCGCCGGGGTCGCAGCAGACGAGCCTTCCGCCTGGTCTGCGGGCTGCCTCCCCGCCACATGCGGCTCGTGCAGCGGCGCGTTCCGTGCCGGCGGCTCCGGGCGCCGGTCGACGGTCATCCGGTGATGAACTCCCCGCCGTCGATGCCCAGCACGTTGCCGGTCATCCACTCGGTGCCGTCTCGCGAGAGGGTCACGATGGCGCGCGCCACATCGTCGGTGGTGGTGATCCGGCCGCCGGGGTTCCGTCGCCGTGCCACGTCGACCAGCTCGTCACGCTCGGGGATCTGCATCAGCGCGTGCGTGACCGTCACGCCGGCGCGGATCGCGTTGCAGGTCGCGCCGATCCCGCGCCGCGCGAGCTCCATCGCCAGCTGCCGGCAGTGCGACTCCAGCGCCGACTTGGCCGCGCTGACCGCGCCGTAGCTTCCGACCACGCGGGTGGAGCCCTCGCTGGTCATCGCGTAGATCCGCGAGCCCGCCTCGATGAACCCGCCGTGCACCAGGTCCTGGGTCCAGTAGACCAGGCTGTGCGCCATGACGTCGAGCGTCATCTCCATGTTCTTGCGGTTGATCGCGTCGGCCGCGTCCGGGGCGAGGAACGGCTTCAGCGTCCCGAAGGCCAGCGAGTGCAGCAGGACGCGCACGTAGGAGTGCCGGCCCGCGGCCTCGGAGCGGTCGAACCGCTCGCGGAGCGCGGCGAGCACGCGGCCGCGCTGCTCGTCGTCGGCGGCGTTCACGTTGAAGAAGTGCGCCTCGCGGCCCAGCGCCTCGATCCGAGCGCGGACCTCCTCCACGTGGGCCATGCCGGACCGGCGATCGAGGTGCACGCCGGCGATGTGGTACCCGTCGGCCGCGAGCGCCAGCGCGGTCGCCTCCCCGAACCCGCTGCTCGCGCCCAGGATCAGCG
>JAJYNP010000371.1 GCA_021786265.1 Chloroflexota bacterium | reverse complement strand
GGCCCGAATCGGCGCAGGCGATCAGCCGCCTGCACGCGCTCGGCCTCAAGGTGGCCATGATCACCGGCGACGCGCAGGCGGTGGCGGATTCGGTCGCCCGGCGGCTCGGCGTCGACGAGGTGGCGGCCCAGGTGCTGCCCGCGGACAAGGCCGCCGCGGTGCGCCGGTTCCAGGCCGGTGGGCGCACGGTCGCGATGGTCGGCGACGGGGTCAACGACGCGCCCGCCCTGGCCAGCGCCGACGTGGGGATCGCCATCGGCGCGGGCACCGACGTGGCGATCGAATCGGCCGGCATCGTGCTCGTGCGCAGCGACCCCCGCGACGTGGTGGGTGCCATCGAGCTGTCGCGCGCGACCTATCGCAAGATGGTCCAGAACCTCGCCTGGGCCACCGGGTACAACCTCGTGGCGATCCCGATCGCGGCCGGGATCCTCGCCCCCTGGGGCATCGAGTTGCCGATGGCGGTCGGGGCCATCGCGATGAGTGCCTCGACCCTCATCGTGGCCGCCAACGCCCAGCTGCTGCGCCGGCTCCGCCTGGCGCCGTTCTCCCCATCTAACCTGCAACCCGCGGAGGTGCTCCCATGATGTTCGGGTATGGCTACGGCGGGCCCGGCGGCTGGCTGTGGATGCTGGGCGGGCTCGTCGTGATGGTCGGGATCGTGCTCCTCCTCGTCTGGGCGTTCGGAGGCGCGATGCGCACCAGTCGCGACGACGGCCGCCCGACCCCGCTCGAGATCCTGCGCGAGCGCTACGCCCGCGGCGAGATCACGCAGGAGGAGTTCGAGCAGGCCAGGCAGATCCTGGAGCGTCGCTGATGCGCGGGCGCAGGATCGGCCTCGCGGGTGCCGCCCTGGTCGCCGGCGGGATGATCCTCATGGCCGTCGGCGCCGTTGCCGGCGGGACCGGCCCTGGCTGGTTCGGAGCCCAGGGCGCGGCCGATGGCTCCGGCGTTGGAGGTGGCGCTCCCGGTTGGGGGATGGGCGGGATGGGGCCGGGCATGATGGGCTTCGGCGGTGGGGCCGGTGTCACGGGTCAGCCGGTCGCATCCGACGAGGCCGCCTCGCTCGGCGCAGCCGTACCCGCCGGCGCCACGGTCGACCGGTCCTCGAACACCATCACGTTCACCGGCACGTCGGTGGCGCTGACCGTGCTGGCAAGCCCCGTGGACGGCCTGGACGAGACGTTCCGGGTTGCCGGGCTCACCAACCCGACGCTGGTGCTGCCGCGCGGGGCAGAGGTGACCCTGCGGCTCATCAACGCCGACGCCGGCATGGTCCACGACTTGCTAAGCACGAACGCGCAGCCGCCGTTCCCTGACATGGCCATGATGGCCGGGCCGGTCGTGTTCGGGGCCGTCACGCCGGTCCTCGCGGACGCCGGCTCGTCGGGCATGCCCTCGGCGACGCTCACGTTTACCGCGTCCGTGGCCGGTCGCTACACCTACCTCTGCGCGGTGCCGGGGCATGCGCAGGCGGGGATGTACGGCGCGCTGGTGGTCGGCGCGTGACTCGGGCTCGGTGATGCGGCCGGGGGTCGTGCGGACCTCCAGCCGACGGGTTTCGGGCCGACCGGCCCGTGGCGGAGGCGCGTCGCCCACGTAACCATCGGGCGATGAACGCGCTGCTGATCCTCAACGACCCGCCCTACGGCACGGAGCGCTCGTACAACGGCCTGCGACTCGCGCTCGCCCTCGCAAAGACGGAGGGCATGAGCCTGCGGGTCTTCCTGATGGCCGACGCGGTCGCCTGTGCCAAGCGCGGGCAGACGACGCCCGAGGGCACCTACAACATCGGCCGGATGCTGAAAGGGCTGACGACCCGCGGCGTCGAGATCGGCGCCTGCGGGTCCTGCATGGACGCCCGTGGCTACGCGGACGCCGACCTCGCGGATGGCGTCTCCCGCTCGTCGATGCCGCAGCTCGCCGAGTGGACCCTGTGGGCGGACCGCGTCGTCACGTTCTGACCGTGCGCGATTGCGGCGGGCGCGACTCGTCCAGGCGGAGCGCCGCGACACCGGCCGCCGCCAGCGCCAGGACCGCCACCACGCCGATCGCCGCCTGGTACCCCAGCGCATCGGCGACGAGGCCGGCGACGAGCGCACCCACTGCGAACCCCAGATCGCGCCAGAAGCGATACACGCCGAGGGCCGAGGCGCGCCAGGCCGGATGCGCCACGTCGCCCACCGCGGCGATGAGCGTCGGGTACACCATCGCGGTCCCGACGCCCAGCAGGGTCGCGGCGCCCAGCCACGCCGGGAATCCCCGGACCGCGGCGATGTCTGCGATCGCAACCCCCTGCACGACCATGCCGCCCACGATGAGCGGCTTGCGCCCCAGGCGATCCGAGAGCGGCCCGGTGGCCAGCTGCCCGAGGCCCCACACGGCCGGGTACGCGGCGGCGAGGATCCCGATCTGGCCGACCGGGAGCCCGGCGGCCGCATAGAAGAGGGGCAGCAGTCCCCAGGCCATGCCGTCCTTCAGGTTCGTCACCAGGCCCGAAAGGCTGGCAACCGAGAGCGTGCGCTCCCGGAGGCTGACCAGGACGACCACCCGGCGCAGCGGCAGCCGGCCGCCGTCTTCTCCGGTCGTGGCCGTCCGTTCGCGTCCCTCGTGCCGGGCGTGGCCGCGGGTCTCGCGCACCAGCAGGCTCGAGAGGGAGAGCCCGAGCGCGACGTAGGCGAGCCCGAGGAGGAAGGGGGCCGGGCGCAGCCCCGCCTCCTGGGCGATGAACCCGGTCGCGAGGGCGGTCAGCGCCACCCCGCTGTACCCGGCCCACTCGTTCAGGCCGACGGCCAGGCCCCGCCGTGCGGGTCCCGCCAGGTCGACCATCGCGTTCACCAGGTTGGTCCAGGCAAGCCCCTGGTTCAACGCCAGCAGGACGTTGGCGAGGATCACCCAGCCCCAGTTGGGCGCCCAGATGAGCAGGAGTGGCACCGGCAATCCCGCCAGCCAGCCCGCCACCAGCAGCGGCTTGCGCCCGACCCGGTCCGCGAGGGCCCCTGC
>JAJYNP010000178.1 GCA_021786265.1 Chloroflexota bacterium | reverse complement strand
GTGACCCTTCCTCACCTTCCGGCCGCCGATCCTGGCGTCCCGGACCGCGTCCGTCACCTGCAGCGTCTGGATGCTGCGGGCCGCCGCCAGCATGGCCGCCGCGTTCGCCTCGGCGTCACGGGACGGGTCGTACGCGAGCAGCGCCGCGAACCCTTCCGGGGCGTTGCGCGTGGGCACCACCACGATCCGCGTGTCCCGGGCGAGGGCGGACGCCTGCTGCGCCGCGAGCTTCACGTTGGGGTTGTTGGGCAGCACCAGCACCTCGTCCGTGCCCAGCCCCTGCGCCGCCCCCAGGAGCTCCCCGGCCGAGGGATTCGCCGACTGGCCGCCGCCCACCACCTGCGCCACGCCGAAGCTCCGCAGGATCGCGACGATCCCGTCCCCGGAGGCCACCGCCACGATCGGCGGGCCCGCGTGGAGCCCGTGATCGTGCGCGGTGCCCGGGTGGTCGTGACCCGGAGCGTGTCCGTTCCCACCGGCCACGAACTGGCCGGGTTGCGCGCCGGTGCCCGCCTCCTGCAGGACCGCCGTGGCCACCGCGACGCCGGCCGCCTCCCGGCCCCCCGGCGCAGCCGTCCCAGCCATTCCTCCGGCCTGCGCACGGCCGCCGCCGGCTGCCAGCTCCCGGTCCGGCACGCGTGCCGGCGCGACGCCCGTACCCGTGAAGGCGTGCGCCTGGGCCTCCCTGGCCTCGCGGGCCTGCCGATCCAGGTTCTCCACGCTGACGTGGCTGAGCGGTCCGAGGGAGAGGCCATAGCCGATCACGAGGTCGGGCCGCTCGCTGTGGACGTGCACCTTGACGGCGCGCGAGTCCCCGGCGACCAGGATGGACTCGCCGAGATCGCCGAGCCTCGAACGGATGGCGTCCAGGTCGAGGGCGTGCCCTGCCGACGCCATCACCAGGAACATGGTCTCGTACCCGAACCCTTCGTCGGCGCTCGCGATCACGGCCGCGGGATGCGACGTCTCCCCGGACACCATCTCCGCCGGCGCCGTGCGCCCGAGGATCGACCTGAGCGCTCCCTGCAGGATCCGGTAGAGGCCCTCTCCTCCGGCATCCACGACGCCCGCCTCCCGCAGCACCGGCAGCAGCGACGGGGTGCGGGCCACCGCCTGCTCGGCCGCCTCGACGGCGGCGCCCAGCACGGCCTCCATGTCCGGGTCGTGCTCGGCGGCCGACACGGCGGCGGCGGACGCCTCGCGCACCACGGTCAGGATCGTCCCCTCGACGGGCCGCAGGACCGCGCTGTGCGCGGTCTGGCTGCCGGTAGCCAGGGCGTGCGCCAGGTCCAGCGGGCCCATGCGGGGCCGGCCGGCGAGCGCGTGCGCCATCCCGCGCAGGATCTGCGACAGGATCACGCCGCTGTTGCCGCGCGCCCCCATGAGGGCCCCGTGGCTGATCGCCGCGGACACCGTGCCCACGCTGCGCTCCTCGGCCGGGATCGCCTCGGCCTCGGCGAGCGCAGCACGCAGGGTGGCCAGCATGTTCGAACCGGTGTCGCCGTCCGGGACGGGGAACACGTTGAGCGCGTTGATCGCCTCCGCGGACTGCTCGAGCATCGCGAGCGCCCCGCGAAACGCGTCGAGCAGGCCGTCTCCGTCGGCGCCCCGCCGGCTCACTCGGGCACGGCTCCGGTCTCCGCCTTCGCCGCGCGCCGCACCTGCAGCCCGCCCACGTGGATCACCAGGCTGTCGACGTCGCGTCCCAGCGCCTGGTGCAGCGCGTAGCGCACGGCCGACTCCACGTTGCTGGCGACCTCGGCGATGGGGACGCCGAAGGCGACCCGCAGGGAGATCCGGACGTCCAGCGTCGGCACGATCCGGACGCTCACCCCGGGTGGGCTGTAGTGCAGCAGCGACTGCAGGCGCGTGCGCAGGTCCGGGTTCGTGAAGCCGACCACGCCGTACGACGTGGCGGCCGCCTGGCGGACCAGGTCGGACACGGCGCGCCGCGTGACGAGCGCGTGTCCGGGCAGCGGGTTCGGTCTCGTTGGGGCGGTCCTTCCGGTGGCTGTGCGATCGATCGACATGCTATAGTACGCAACCGCCGCGCCACAGCCACGGCGCGCCCGATCTCGTCCCTGAACCGATACCTGAGGATCCCATGGCCCGCTCCTGCGCGATCTGCGGCAAGACCTCGATGGGTGGCTTCAACCCCCAGTCGAGTGGCATGAACCGCGTGCGCGCCCACCGGCGCTGCGAGCCCAACCTGCACCGGCTCCAGGTGGAGCGCGGCGGGAAGCTCGTGAACGCGCTCGTCTGCACCCGCTGCCGGCGCACCCTCGCCAAGTCGGCCTGACGAACCGCGCCGCGGCCAACCGCCGCGGCTGCGCGAACGCTGCAGCCCCGGCATCTGCGCAGACGGCGCCGCCCGCGGCGCCATTCGCCCGCGCTCACTCCTCCGGAGCCGTGCCCTCCCGCTCCGAGTCCAGCCAGATCGTGAACGGCCCGTCGTTGACGAGGTCGACCTCCATCCTCGCCCCGAACACCCCCCGGCCCACCCGCACCCCCAGGGCCTCCAGCTCGTCGGCGTAGGCCGCGTAGAGGCGCGCGCCGACGTCCGGCGTCGCGGCCCGCAGGAACGACGGACGGCGCCCGCGGCTCGTGTCCGCGTACAGCGTGAACTGGCTCACCGCGAGGACGCCGCCGCCGACGTCGAGCAGTGAGCGGTTCGTCCGCCCCGCCTCGTCCGGGAAGATGCGGAGCTCCACGGTCCTCCGCGCCATCGTGCGAGCGAGCTCCCGCGTGTCGCCGTGGCCGACCCCGACGAGCGCCATCAGGCCGAGCCCGATGCTCCCCACCGCGCGGCCGTCCACGCGGACCTCGGCGCGGCTGACGCGCTGCAGCAGCAGGCGCATCGATCAGCGCCGGAACAGGCCGGCGGCCGCCACGGACGCCCCGAGGAGCACCAGCGCCGCCGGGACCGCGTACGCGAACGAACCCGCCGGCGTGCCGCTCGCGGCCAGCACGCCCGCGCCCAGCGCGCCGGCGCCGGCGGCCGCCAG
>JAJYNP010000245.1 GCA_021786265.1 Chloroflexota bacterium | reverse complement strand
CCCTCGTTCGCCTTCGACTGCTGCGTCTCAACGGGACGTGGAGCCACTACTGGTCCGAACGCTTTGGTGCGGCGCTCCGGCCCTGGCCCTCGTCCGCCTGACCCAGCACAGAGAATGGGATGCTTCCGTCGGAGGGCGAGTGGCATCCCGGCTGCCGCCGCGGCCTGCTCGAGGTCCTTGACAACCTTGGCGTGCCCGTGTAGCGTCGCGCTCAATCGAAGACCGCGCGATGAAGCTCGCGCAAAGACCCGTTTTGGGTGATGGCTTCTGGGGCACTGGCTCCGGGAGCCTTTTCGCTTCCTGACCTCTGTCCCTGGCAGTTCACGCCCCTTGCGCGGCTGCGCGGTGGGTGAGAAGGGCTCGGACGACGTCCCCGTCGAGCCATGGAGGTCTGGACAGATGTACGGACAGAACAACGAATCATGGTCTCGCCACCAGTGGGTGGGGGACCAAGGTCAGCGTTACGGCGAGGCAGCGTCTGCATTCAATGCCCCCGTTGATCGCTGGGACCTGCACCAGTGGGTCGGCGACCAGGGCACCGGCGAGCCTACAGCGGGCCGCTACGAATTCGCGCTGGGAGACGATGGCATGCCGCACGGCTACGATGGGTTCGGCGTGAGCGACAGTGGCGGGCAGCAGTGGGCACCGGGTGTGGCCGTTTCCGAGCCTCCCACCGAGACACTGGCCTTTCCGGAGGTCGTGGAGGAAGAAGAAGTTGCGTGACCCGGTCGGCCGGCGTGTGGCGTTCGCCTGAGGTTGGCCACGCCTGAACACGGGCACGTGGCGGGCAACTCCCGAACCCGTCCCCAGCGGTCTTCCGCCCAGCGACGGATGTGACACCGGCGATGAAGCCCGCCGCGCGGGCCAGCATCCGCGACCTGCGGCCACGCCGCTGACGGCTTCTACCTGAACAGGTAGGAGGTCGTCATGGCACTGACAGCACGGGCCGCAGCCCCATCCGCGGAGTCCGCCTTTCTCCCTCGGCGTGCCTCACCCGCCGGGGTCTCTCGACACCCGCTGGGGGATGCCGAGATCCACTTTCTCTGGTGGTTCGTTCAGGGCAGCATCATGAACCCCGAAACACGAGACCAACTCCGCCGCGCCTGGGGCATGTGCGCCCGCCACAGTTGCGGATGCCTCGCCGTCGACGCCGCCCTCCGGCACGGCTGGCTGCACGGGCCGGCGTTGCTGTATGAGGACCTCGTCGAGCGAGGAGTCAACGCAGTCAGCGTGTCGGGCCCGTTGCGCCAGCTGCGCGCCGCACGAAAGCTGAGCTCCTCCACAACGTGCCTGATGTGCGATGCCAAGCTGGACGGGCTTCCCGCCCCTGCCCCATCGCTGGATCTTGTCCACGCGGCACGCGATCCCGGGGCCAGCTGATGGCCATCGGAGACGCGACGAGGCGGTACTGGGAGCCCCTCGTCTGCGGTGCGTGCGCCGGGACGGCATCGCCGGTCCGTTGGCGGCGCCACCTGGTCGCGGATCTGGACTACGGCCGAATCGGCGATCTCGTGCCGCACCGGATGCTTCTCGTCGACGTAGCACACCACCTGGTCCGGTATGCGCGCTCGTTTCGAGTCGAGCAGCGCGGCACGGAAACCGAGGAGGATCGGGCGGCCCTGATCGGCGCGGTCGGCTGGTGCAGCGGTTGGCAAACAATTCTCGACGTCTTGGGCCACGGACCTTCGGCATGACCACCGACGCGTCGACCGGCCACGTCGCGGGAGATGCCCCGGCGCTCCAATCGCCGTTGCCGGGTGGACCGGCCCGCATCCCGGAGGTCCGTGAGCTCTGGTCGCTGCTGCACGGCGAGATCATGGAGCCACTGGTCCGCCGCCAACTGCGCCGGTCGCTGGGGTTCTGTCCACGGCATACCTGGCTCTACGCCGCCGTCGAGGTCGAACTGTGGAAAGACCCTGCAGGTGCGTCGCCGGGTCATCAGCCCTTCGACGTGTGCGTGCTCCATGCGGACCTGTTGGGCCACGCTGCCGAGCAGCTTCGGGAAGTCGCGGCCAGGCGCCACTATCGCCCATTGGGTGCCGCCAGGCCGCTGGCCGGCGAAGGAACCTGCCTCATCTGCGAACGTTCGCGCTTCGTGGAGACCGAGCTGTCGCCCACGGACCTGTCCGTCGGATACGCCGCTGTGGACGTGCCACCGTTGGTCGCACAGGTCAACCGGCTCGCCGAGACCGCACGCTGGTGTCGCGAGACCGTGGACGTTTGGCGTGGCGCGGTCTGCCCGCGCTGCCTCGACCAGTACTTGCCCGCCACCCTGGCGTCGTCGATCGGCGACGTGGATGCGGTTACCATGATTTCCGAAGCCGAGGTAGGCCAGCTGGAAGGTCCCCGAACGCCGCCGTGCCGACGCCACCTACTGGATGGCCTGTTCTTGTCGCGCGACGATGCCCAGCTGATCGAGGCACGCGTGGGGGCGCTGCGATCGCGCCTGGTCCGGCTCCTGGAGTGGATGACCTTCGGCGGGCGGCGCACGGCCTCTGCAGATCTGCGCGCGGCGTGGATCGAGACGCTCGGCTGGTTCGCCGGGTGGAGCGTCCCCCTGGGGCTCGTGCAGACGTCATCGCGGTGAGGCGTGGGGATCGTCGATCGGCCCACGATCGGTCAGTTGACGTCGTAGTGGCACGTGACGTCGCGTCCGCTCTCGTCGAGCACGATCAGGGTGGGCGTCCACCCGGTGTCGTTGCGGACCGCGGCACGCAGGTCGTCGGCGACGCGCTCCACGACCAGCCGCGTCGGGTAGTCGACCGGCCGTTCGGCTACGACCCAGCCGTGTGGGCCGATCGCCCTGACGACGGCCGACCGTGCCGCCCTATGCTTCACCGACGTCCCGCGGCGCCGAGCAGCACCGCAACCAGCGCCTCGAAGGCGAGGAGCCCGACGATCAGCAGACGATCGCGGCGCGAGAACGGCGGCACGCCCGGCATGGGCACCGCACGGATCGTCCGGACCAGCGCGTCGGCAGCGTTCACCAGCCGGCGCTCGCGCTCCTCG
>JAJYNP010000117.1 GCA_021786265.1 Chloroflexota bacterium | reverse complement strand
TTGATGGCCTGCGCCGTCTTGACGATCGGCATCGGGCAGGACAGTCCCTTGGCGTCCACGCGCTGTGCGATCTCGAGATCTGTCATAGAGGCTTCCTTTGTGCTGTTCGCCCGTTGCTGCGGGCGTTGATCCACGACGCGCGATCAGGGGTCGGGACGCCGGGAGCCTGTGTCGCGGCTCGCTCTCGGTACCCCTAGATGAACAGCACGGGACCGTCGCCCGTGTTCAGGTAGAAGGCAGTCACCCCCTCCGCGCCGTCGACCATCGGGTCGAGGTCGCGGAGCTCGAGCTTCAGGATGTCCATCGAGAGGGAGCAGGCCTGGATGTCGACGGCGCCGATCTCCTTGGCCTGGCGGAGGGTCTCGGCCCAGCTTGCCTGCCCCGCCGCTGCGGCAGCGGCGACGGCGGCGGCGCCGTCCGGCCCAGCCTCCGGAGACAGTCCATGGTCCAGGCCGATCCGGTCGGCGCGGAATGCGTCGAGGGCCCAGTACTGCAGGAAGAGGTGCACGGTCTTGCCGACTGCGGCCGCCCCTGCGGTCATCACGGCCGCGGCCTGGAGACGATCGTCGGTTCCGGAAAAGAGCACCAGGGAAATCGTGTCGTCCATCGGCGCCGACCTCACAGCGAAATTGGGGTGTCAAGCTGCTCGTCGGCGCGGCTTGAAAGGGCGCCGAGCCGAGCCAGTCTCCGGGCGAGAATCCGCCGCATCATGCGACAGGCCTCGGCCAGTTCCGGGTCCGTCAGGTGGTACTGCACGCCGCGCCCGCTCCGGGCGGCCTCGACGAGTCCGGCCGAGCGCAGCACTGCCAGGTGCTGCGACAGGTTGGGCTGGCTGATCCCGATCAGATCGGCGAGACGGGTGACCTCGCACGGACCGTCATGCGCAAGGCGTTCGATGATCTCCACCCGGTGTGGGTTCGAAAGCGTCTTCAGGATGTCGGCCTGCAGCGCGGAGATCTCATCCATCGGTCAGGAGTATCACGATATGCGCACATGCGCACTAGTACGGTATGCCCCAATTCGCACGTCCATCCGGCATGTCGGTCGAGTGCCGCGCGGGGCCCGGCCGTTCGGTCCGCAGGTCGAGACCGCGATCGCCGCTCCGCGCGTCCTTCAGCCCTGACGATCGGCCCCTCGATTGGCCACCTCCGGCCCTTCTGTTGCAGACGGAATTCGGATGAGGCTGGCGCCAGTCTCGCGGCCGCTGCGGCACGGCGGGTTGTCGCTGGCTGTCATGAGCACCATCGCGCGACCAGGTCTGGCGTGGATCGGCAGGCCTCAGAATCGAAACCGAAGGGAGAGGAAATGGGCCTGCTGACCGACCGGCTCTGCACCGAGCACACTCGGCTCATGCCACATGTGGATGACCTGCGGGTGATCGCGGACGAAGCGGGCACCCTTTCGCGAGAGGCCGTTCAGGAGCGGCTGGAGGAGGAGCACGCCTTCCTGACCGCCGAGCTCCTGCCCCACGTGTCCGCCGTGCAGGAGACCCTCTATCCCGCGTTCGAGCGGCTTCTCCAGAATCGCCATTCGATGTCGCCCCTGTCGCGGGAACACGACCAGATCCGGCGCTTGCTGAGCTCGATGAGTCAGCTGGCGAGCACCCCGGCGACCGGCCGGTCCGGGCCGGGGACGCCGTGGCTCATGGAGGTGCGGCGGGTGCTGTACCACCTGTACGCACTGCTCAAGGTGCATCTCGCGGAAGAGGAGATGTACACGCCGATCCTCGAGCACGAGTTGACTGAGGCGCAGCTCGCGGCGATCGTCGATGCGCTCGAGACGAAGGAGGCCGCCCTCGCCTGATCCGCGTCCGGACGTACGGCGAGCGGGGAACGCCGGTGCCCCACGCGCCGATCCGGATCGTCGTGTCGGCCCTGGTCCGTTCGCTGCGCCAGGTGGCCGGTGCCATCACGGTGATGCGACGCACCGGGCGGCATGGTTGCTGCGCTGACGCGCGCCGGCTGGTGCGCGTCCCGGGGAGGCGTGCGACCAGGCCGCGCCATGCCTGCCGGTTCGCGAACACGGGAGACGCGGACGTAGCGGCGTCGAGCTCGGCGAGTGGTAGCCTGAGCGGGACGATCAGGACGCTGGAGGGGACACGATTTCCGCGTCGGCAGCCTTCGCGACATCGACTTCCGAGTGACGGAATCATCCGGCGTACGCGATCGACCGCGTCCCGGGCTGCTGGTGTTCGACTTCGATGGCACGCTCTGGCGTGGCGACGAACCCCTGCTGCACTACGCGCAGCTGGTTTCCGAGGAGTTGCCGTCGGGCGAGCGATTGCCGTTCCAGGCCGCGCTGCGCGCTCTGCTGCACGGTGAGCGGTGGGCCGTCACAGGCCTGAACGCGCCTCCCCATGACGGCTGGGCCGCTGTCGCCGAACTGGCCAGAGCCCGAGGGGGCAGCGAGCGGCATCGCCAGGAGGCGTTCGCGGAAACGCGGCGCCGCATCGCGGCGGGTGACTTCCAGCTCGAGGTGCCCGCCGGTCTGCCGGAGTTTCTGGCGTTCAGCAGGACGTGCTGCACGGTGGTGCTCGCGTCCAACAGCCCTGCGGAATCCGTCCAGCCCGTCGTCGAGCGGCTCGGACTCGTCGGATACCTCGACGATATCGCCAGTGACGCGAGCAAGCCCGGTCGGTTCCTCGAGCTGGTCGATGGCTGGATCAGCGTCCTGCGCCCCGACCACGTGATGAGCGTCGGAGACCACTACCGTAACGACATCGAGCCGGCCGCCGGGCGCGGCTGGTTCACGACGTACATCAATCCCTGGAGATGGATCCCGGGTTCCTGCTCGATCGCCGGGGCAACGGTGGAAGAAGTGCTGCCGCAGTTGTACGGATGGGTGCGAGCCGTCGAACGGTCCGCGGCCGACAGGCGTGGAGGGCTGCCGGTCGGCTCCGGATCCGCGGATTCCCCCGCTCCGGGCGGAACCGGAAAGGAGGGTGCGGCGAGCTCGGTGGGTTCGGCGCGGGACGATCCCTGCGTGTGATCTGCGCCCCTGGAGGAGGAGG
>JAJYNP010000167.1 GCA_021786265.1 Chloroflexota bacterium | reverse complement strand
GGACCCTCGATCGTGGTGTTGCGAGTGGCGGGGGGACGGCCCGGTGCCGTCTACGCCTCGCGCCGGATGACCACCACGCGCCGGTTGGGCTCTTCGCCGATCGACTGCGTGGCGACGCCGGGCCGGTCGCGCAGCGCGAGGTGCACCCATCGCCGCTCGAGCGCGGGCATCGGCTCGAGCTGCAGCATCCGCCCGGTCTCCTCCACGTGGTCCGCGGCGCGGAGGGCGATCTCGCGGAGTTGCCGCTCACGGCGCCCCCGGTAGTCCTCGACGTCCACCAGGACACGGGTCCACTCGCCCATCCGGCGGGACAGCAGCAGGTTCACGAGGTGCTGCAGCGCCGAGAGACGCTCGCCCTTGCGCCCGATCAACGCGCCGAGCGCTTCCTTCTCCGCACCCTCGCCGGTTACGTCGAGCTTCGACGTCTCCCCGGCCTGGATGGTCACGCGCACGTCGTAGCCCAGGTGGCCGAGGATCGTCTCAAGGATCTCGCGCCCGGCCTCGAGCGCCTCGGGGCTCGCCTCCGCGGCCTGGATCTCCTCGCGCTCCGAGCTGAGCGAGCGTGCCGCGGCAACCTCCGCCCGCTCTCCCTCGGACAACGTGACGGCACCGCGCTGTTCGCGCCCGGGACGCCTGGCCTGTCCCCGGTCGCCCCGACGCTCCGGGCGATCGGTGCGTGCCGGGCGGCCGGCGCCCATCCGGGGTGCCACCTCCTGGCGGGGGGCTTCGAGGGCCGGTTCGAGGGCGGGCTCACGGGCGGGCTCACGGGCGGGCTCACGGGACGGCTCGCGGGCGGGCTCACGCGGGGGCCCCTCCCGCCGGCCACGATCCCGGTCACCGTAGCCGCCCCTGTCGCGACCGCCCCGGCCCCGCTCTTCGCGCGGCGGACGCTCCGGCAGCGGCGGGAGCGGCTGGGACTCGGCCGCGGCCCGTCGAGGCGTCACGCCGCCGAGCGCCGCCCTGGGGGCGGCGATCACGCGTGCAAGCTCGGCACCCATGCCGAGCACGCCCCGGCTGCCGGGGGTCAGGATCTCGAAGTCCAGGTCGTCAAGACCGGCCACCCCGAAGGCTTCGCGCGCCTGGCGCAGTGCCTCCTCGACCGTCTTGCCGGTGAACTCCTGGTACTCGCTGTTCATCGACGCCTCCCTCGCCGGCTCGTCCGGGCCCGTTCCCTGTTCGGTCGCACCGTGCCCGCCGCGCTGTCCTTCGGCGGGCGACGCGGACCCGGCGGCTCGCCCGGTCCCGGCGCCTGCGGTTTCGGCGGGGGTGGGGCGAACCTCGGCGTGTGGCCGATCGCGAACGACGGCGTCCACCCGAACAGGGGGAAGAGCGACCCCCAGCCAGCGATCAGATACTGCTGCACGATCGAGAAGACCGTGGTGACGATCCAGTAGATGAAGAGCCCGGCCGGCAGGAACGAGCCGTACACGAGCGACAGAAGGGGGAGCAGCAGGAACGCCCGCTGCTGCGCCTGGGCCTGGGGATCACTGGTGCTCGGCATCATCATGCGCGTCTGCAGCAGCTGCAGGAGCGCCGAGACCAGGGCCAGGAGGCTGAAGCCGAAACCGATGACCGGGACCTTGAAGAGGATCTCCGGCGTGCTCGCGTCCAGGCCACCCAGCCACCAGATGTGCGGCTGGATGCAGGGTGCGCCCGCGGCGGCCCCGGCCTGGCAGGCGACGTTCAGCACCCGGATCCCGAAGACGTCGAGCATGGAGCTGATGTTCGGCGCGGTCAGCCCGGACGAGAACACCGAGTACATGGGCAGGAGCAGCACCATCGTCAGCATCGTCGGCAGGCACCCGGAGGCAGGGTTCACGCCCCGCTCCTTGTACAGCCGCATCTGCTCCTCGCTGACCTTCTGCCGGTCACCCTTGTACTTCTGGGAGATCGCCTTGAGTTCCGGCTGCAGCATCTGCATGCGGCGCTGCGAGACGATCTGCGCGCGATACACCGGCACCAGCAGGAGCCGGATCAGCAGGGTGACCAGGACGATCGCGATGCCGATGTCGCCGACGATGTTGTAGAAGAAGATCAGGACCAGGAAGATCGCCTGGAAGATGGGGGTGAACGCCCAGGCCAGGAGGCTGAACGGGTCGGCGCCGTTCGGCTGGGCCGGGCACAGGTTGGGGTGGCGCGTCGGCTCCGGCGTCTGCCCGGGTCGGAGGCTGGGCGCCGGCGTCGCGGCCGGGTTGGGGCACGGCGGCTGGGACGAGACGGCGCCGGCGGCCCCCGCGGACGAGGACGACGGCGCCGGGGTCGCCACCAGGGCTGCGCTCGGGACGGGCGTGGCGGCGAAGGCAAGCGGGTCGACCGAGAACAGCACAAGGAGCGCCAGCGCCGAGGCCACCGGCAACAGGGCGAGTCGGCGAATCGTCACCTCGTGGAGTGCTCCCTTC
Organism: Chloroflexota bacterium; assembly: GCA_021786265.1. Next base: position 636 of record JAJYNP010000167.1, on the reverse strand, counting down.
CCTGGTGCCTAGCGAACGGGGTCATAGCCGCCCGGATTCCACGGGTGGCAGCGCGCGATGCGCCGGGCACCCATCCAGCTGCCCCGCAGGAGCCCGTACTTCGCAATGGCCTGCTCCGTGTAGCGCGAGCAGGTCGGTTCGAAGCGACAGGAGGAGGGAAGCCACGCGAACAGGATCCGGTAGAGCCTGATCGCCCCGATCCCCAGCGCCTTCATGCCCCGCTCTCCTCGGGTCGCAGGATGCCTGCCCGGCCGAACAGCCGCACGACCACGTCACGCAGCTCAGCGTAGCTCGCCGACACGCTCGCGGGGCGCGCCACGATCAGCACGTCCCAGCCGGGCGCGACACGCGACGCGAGCGACCGCACGATCTCGCGGAGTCGTCTGCGGACGCGATTACGGACCACGGCCCCTCCCAGGCGGCGGCCGGTCGAGAAGGCGTACCGGGTGCGCTCCAGTTCGTTCCGCACCGTCCGCACGATCACGAGCGGGTGGGCCCGGCTGGTCCCCTGCCGCTGGAGCGTCGCGAAATCCGCCGGCCGGCGGAGCGTCTCCAGCGGGATCGCCATCGCGATCCGGTGTATCAGACGGTCAGGCGCTGCCGGCCCCGTGCACGCCGCGCGGCGAGCACGCGCCG
>JAJYNP010000270.1 GCA_021786265.1 Chloroflexota bacterium | reverse complement strand
CCTCCTGCTGGGCGGCATCATCATCCCGCTCGACCACCTGCCCCAGGCGATCGCGGTGCCGGCGTCGCTGCTGCCGCCGGCCCAGCTGGCGGGGCTGCTGCGGGGGACGCTGGAGCCCGGCGGGGTCGTCGATCCGATCCAGGCCGCGGCGCTGGCGGCCTGGGCGGTGGCGCTGGTCGCGGCCACGCTGCTGACGTTCCGGACCGAGTAGGGTCCGGGCGTAGCAGTCCGCCGCGCCGGGTCGGGTGCGGCGCCCGGACGCGTGCCCGCGCGACGTTGCAGCGGCGGGACACAAGAGAACGACCCCGGGAGGCGGGTCCCAGGGTCGTTCGGTCGGTATACGGATTGGTTGCGGGGGACGGATTCGAACCGCCGACCTTCGGGTTATGAGCCCGACGAGCTGCCGCTGCTCCACCCCGCGACGTCGGACTATACGCCGCCAGGCCGGGATGGTCAAACGCGGCCACGCTTCCAGCGTCTCCGGCGCACCTCGCGCGACACGCGCGGTGTGGTCGGGCTCGGCGTGGGTGACCTGGCACTCGTGAGCGGGTCAGCCCGTCCGCTCGACATCCAGCGCCGGACGAACGCCCGGGACGGCAAGCGGCGTTCTCCGGGCAAGCGCCAGGCTCGGCACGATCACGCCGACGCCGGCGGCGGCCAGGAGTACGAGGGGCAGCCGGAAGCTGCCTTCGGCATCCCGAACGAGGCCGAGCACCACGGGGCCAAGGGCAGAGAGTTCGTACCCGACCAGGAGCATGAACGCCCCGATCGCTCCCGCTGCGGCCTCGTCCTCCGCCACGTCCATCGTGAGGGCAAGGAGCACCGGGTAGATCATGCCGTTGCCCAGGCCCATCAGCAGCGTCCACGCCACCGCGAGGTGAGGCTGGACCGTAAGGGCCACGGCTCCGGCGCCGATGGCCGCCGCACTGGCCACCAGCAATGCACGGCGGCCCACGCGGCTGGAAAGGACGATCAGTGACAGGTTGCCGAGCAGCGTGGCTCCATTCAGGAGCGCGACCAGGGTCCCCGCGCTGGTCGCCGACCATCCCTGCTCGACGAATGCGCCGGGCAGCCAGGCGTTGGCGCCCCAGTACGCAATGCCCTGCAGACCGTACGCGAGGGCCAGCAGCCAGGCTACGGGGCGCAGCCACACGTGACCGCGCGGCCTCGTGGCCTGCGGCGTGCGCGACGGCGCCGGCCCCACCAGCCCCAGCCACCCGGCGAGGGGGATCAGGCAGACGAGCCCCATGAACGCGACCGTGGGGCGCCATCCGCCGAGCGTTGCGGCCACCGGGGCAGCGGCGGCCGCCGCGAACGTCGCGCCCGCGACGATGCCGGTCGCCGACGTGGCGGCGGCGATCCCGGTGCGGCTGACAGAGGCCCGCAGCTTGCCGACGAACGCCGGCAGCGCCCCGGCTGCCCCGGTCGCGATCCCGACGGCCACCGTCAGCAGCATGATCCCGGTCGCGGATGGCGCGAACGCTCGCATCGACCCCGCGACGACGACCACGGACAGCCCCAGCGCCATGGTTGCGCGATCGCCGAGGCGCGCTGCCAGGAACGGCCCCAGCGGCGCGAACAGGCCCATGCAGATGATCGGGATCGTCTCGAGCAGCGCCACGTACGCGTGCGAGACCCGCAAGTCTGTCGCCATCGCGGTGGCGACCGGCCCGATGCCGATCACCGCGGGCCGGAGTCCCAGCGCCGCGATGAACAGGGCGAGGGCCGGGTCGCCGGCCACGGGGCGAACAGCCGAGCGCGCGCGTCTCACCGCGCCGGCCGCGCGAGACAACGCCACGTCTACCGGACCGGACGCCCGAGGAGCGTGGATCGTACTGCGCGAGCCACGACCGACTCGGGAACATCGCCGCGAATGGTGAACCCCGAGCCGCTGGTCAGGACCCAGCGCAGTCTCCCCCGCTGCCGCTTCTTGTCCGACTCCAGGAGGGTCATCAGGGCGCCCGGATCGACGGCCAGCGGGGCGGTGCCGAGTCCCAGCACGTCCAGGACGTTCTCCGCGCGAGCAGCCACTGGAGCGGGTGTCTCACCGAGTTCCACTCCGATCGACAGCGCGGTGCGCAGACCGTAGGCAACAGCCTCGCCGTGCAGCATGCGGTAGTTGGTGGCTGCTTCCAGCGCATGGCTGAGCGTGTGTCCAAGGTTGAGCGCCATTCGCTGGCCACCCAGGTCGCGCTCATCGGAGAGCACCACGCGCAGCTTCCCCATGGCGCAGCGTTCCACCAACTCGAGCAGGACATCGTCGCCGACCAACGCCCACCCGGATCGATCCCGGGCGACATCGTCGAGCAACGCGAACAGCGCCTCATCCCCGAGCAGGGCGTACTTGAGGGCCTCGGCCAGCGCGGCACGCCGCTGGCGCGGGTGCTCGTCCCTCAGGAGGTCAACATCGAGCACGATCCCCACGGGCTGGTGAAACGTGCCCGCGAGGTTGCGCCCCAGGTCCAGGTTGACGGAGCCCTTGCCACCGATCGCGAGGTCGATCTGGCCGAGGGACGTGGTCGGGACCATCACCAGGGGCACACCGCGCAGATACACGCCGGCGGTGAACGTCGCCGCATCGCAGAGCCGGTCATCGCCAACCGCAACGATGGGATCCGTTCGAGAGAGTCGAAGCGTCGCCAGCTCCCGCAGGGTACGGAACTGCGCGCCGAGGGTCTTGGCGCGCTCACCGGGAGGGACGAGGACCACATCGAAGGGCATACCGGACTCGCGGAGGACGGCCCCGATCCGATCGCCGACCTGCGCCCAGACCCGGCGTTCGGTCAGGACGACCGCCCGGTGACCACGCAGGCCGGTGAGCGCGTCCAGGATCCCCCGTGCGACGATGCCCTCGCCCAATTCGAGGAGGCCGAGGGGCGTATCTGCTCGGACCACGAGCGTACCCGCCAGTGCAGGGCGCTCGAGCGCTCGCGTGACCGCTTCGACGAGCTCTGCAGTCGATTGCGTGGCATCCAGCCGCACCCCGGCGGCGTAGTACGGGGCCATGGCGGCGAGGTGCGCCTCGAGGGCCGCCACC
>JAJYNP010000001.1 GCA_021786265.1 Chloroflexota bacterium | reverse complement strand
CGGGCGTGGTTCATGCCGGCGTTCGCGGCACCGCCCCGGCTGGCCGGTCGCTGGCCACGGTCGAGGCCGCGACCGTGACCGTGCCGGGGGAGTGGCTGCTCCGGGCCGCCACCCGCGACGATGCCCCGGCGATCGCGGCCCTGTTCACGGCAGAGGGCTACCCGGCGGGGCCGAGCGACATCGTCGAGCGGCTGGACAACTGGGAGGACGGCCGCTCGGCCGTGCTCGTCGCGACGGCCCGGGGCGAGGTGGTCGGGTTCGTGGCGGTGCACGTCATGCCGCGCTTCGAGCACGGCGACTGGATCGCGCGGGTCCTCGCGCTCGTGGTGGACGAGGGTGTCCGCGAGCGCGGGGTCGGGCACGAGCTGATGATGGCGGCCGAGGAACACGCCCGGCGGCAGGGGTGCGCGTTCATCGAGGTGACGGCCGGGCGGCATCGGCCGGGGGCGCTCCAGCTGTACGAGTCGGTCGGGTACGAGCAGGGCGTGGCCGTCTACCTGCGACGACGGCTCTGACCGGGCCGGGCTAACCGGGCCGGGCTGACCGGTCCGACCGCCGCGGTCCCCGGCGCTGACGCGGTCCCCGGCGCTGCCGCGGTCCACGGCGCGCGCAGCCGGCCGTGCAGGATTGCCACGGGCTCCGTGGCGAAACCTTCACCTCCTCGCCGCGCGGTCGCAACGTGCGTCTGCCAGACTCGCCGGGCACTCAGCATTGGAGACCGGGCATTGGCGCGTTCACGTCGAGGCGGAAGCAGGCGATCGTTCGAGACGCGCGGGGGCGGCACGCTGCCGTCCGAGCCCTCGTACGGCGCCGGGTCCCTCACCCCGGGCGCAGCGCCCGCGCCGCAGGACCGCGAACCGCCCGGATCGCGTCCGGCGCCGGAGCGCCAGCCGGCTCCGCAGCGTCAGCCGGCACCGCAGCGCCAGCCGGTGCCCGGGTCGCGCCAGGGCCAGTCGCAGGGACGGTCGGGCCCGTCGGTGGGATCGATCGCCGCGTCCGCCCTCCTCCCGCTCCGCCTGTTCGCCGGCTTCACGTTCCTCTACGCGGGCATCGACAAGATCGCGCTCGATCCCACCTTCCTCGACCTGACGTCGAGGACCAGCATCCTGGCGCAGCTGCAGGGATACGCCCACGCCTCGCCGCTCGCGCCGCTGATCACGGCCGTGGCCATCCCGAACGCGTGGCTGATGGGCGTGCTGATCGCGCTCGCGGAGATCGCCGTGGGCCTGGGCGTGCTCTCGGGGATCGCGTTCCGGGCAGCCGCGTGGGGTGGCGCGGGACTGTCGCTGCTGTTCTTCCTCACCGCGTCCTGGAGCGTGCACCCGTACTACTACGGCCAGGATCTCCCCTACGGGCTGGGATTCGTGACGCTCGCGATCGCCGGCCACGGCGACCTGTACGTGCTCGGGCCGTGGCTCGACCGGCAGTTCTTCCCCGCACCACGAGGGCGCCACGCACCGCCCCCCGCCCCGGTATCGGCAGAGCGCCGGCACCTGCTGCACGTGGGCGTGCTCGGGTTGAGCGCCATCGTCCTCGCCGTCGTCGCCAGGCCGCTGCACGACCTGCTCATGCCGGCGTCCGCCACGGGCCTGTCGGGCGGCAGCACAGGCGGCACCGGATCGACCGTGCCTGCCGGCGGTGGCACGGCCTCGTCCTCTTCGGGACCCGCCGCCTCGTCCGCGGCCGGGGGGTCCAGCCCGCTGGCCATCGCCACCACCGCGGCGGTGGTGCAGGCGGGCGCCTACGGGTTCCAGGTACCGACGGCCATCGGGAACGCCGCGCCGGGCGATCCCGGGGTGGTGGTGTCGCTCGGCAGCGGCAAGTTCGCGGCCTTCGATGCCGTCTGCACCCACGCGGGCTGCACGGTCGGCTTCGATCCGCAGGCGGTGATGCTGGTCTGCCCGTGCCACGGCGCGGAGTTCGACCCTCGCAACAACGGCCAGCCGGTCGCCGGCCCCACGAACGTGCCGCTCACGGCACTGCCGATCTCGATCCAGGGCGGGGAGATCACGCTCCGCGCGTGACGCGCGGCCCGGCCGCGTGCGCCGGTCGCCGTGGCAGCGACCGGGAACCCGTGGTGGGTGCCGATGCCGGGCGCCGGTAGACTCTGAGCGATGTCGCCGATCTCGATCCGCCTGCGCAGCGCCACCGCTTCGATGCTCGCGCTCCCCTGGCTCCGCCCGCTGCAGGCGTGGCCCGCCGAGGGCGTGGCGTTCCGCGAGATGCCGGTGGGGGCCAGCCGGCACGTGGTGCGCTTCGTGGACGTGGACGGGGTGCTGTACGCGCTCAAGGAGATGCCCGTCGGCGTCGCGCGCCGCGAATACGAGAACCTGCGCGAGCTCGAGCGCCGCGAGTTCCCGGCCGTCCGGGCGCTCGGCCTCGTGGAGCGGGGCGAGGACGAGCCGGCGGTGCTCGTCACCGACTATCTCGCCGGCTCGTTCCAGTTCCGCCGCCTGTTCGAACGGATTCCGCCCAGCGCGCGCAAGCCCCGCGACCGCCTGCTCGACTCCATGGCGTGGCTGATGGTGGACCTGCATCGCAACGGTGCGTTCTGGGGCGACTGCTCACTGGCGAACACCCTGTTCCGTCGCGACGGCCAGACGCTCCAGGCGTTCCTGGTGGACGCCGAGACGAGCGAGATCCACCCGGCGCTCAGCGACGGCCAGCGCGCGTACGACCTGGAGATCCTGGTCGAGAACGTGGCCGGGGACCTGGCCGACATCGGTGCGCAGATCGGGCGGCCGAGCGAGATGATCGACGAGGACTTCGAGGCCGCCGAGCGGGTGGCCCAGAGCTATCGCTCGCTGTGGGACGAGCTGCATCGCGAGGAGACCATCGGCCCGGGCGACCGCTACCGCGTCGAGGCACGCGTTCGGCGCCTCAACGAGCTCGGCTTCGCGGTGGACGAGCTCTCGTTCGAGCCCAGTCCGTCGGGCGGTTTGCCGGGGGCCGCCGGCGATGCGGCCGGGACCGGCGATGCGGCGGGGGCCGGCGATGCGGCCGGGGCCGGCGAAGGTGCCGGGGCGGCCCCGCGCATGACCTCCGGCG
>JAJYNP010000219.1 GCA_021786265.1 Chloroflexota bacterium | reverse complement strand
ATCTCTGGTCGTCGAGGGCGAGCTCGGCGCGTCGACGGGAGGCCGTGCCCCGCGCCAGGTTCGGTTCGGCGCCAGTGCAGGCCATGTACTCGTTGCCTCGCTCGGGTCCACCACACTCGGCGTGGGCCTCGCCGACCTCTCCGGCCGCCTGCTCGTGGAGCACCATGAAGCGGGCGACATCGCGCTCGGACCCGAACGGACGCTCGAGCGCGTCGAGGCCTTGTTCGACTGGGTGCTCGAGGAACACCGGGCGGCCAGAGACGTCTGGGGCATCGCCCTGTCGATGCCGGGCCCCGTGGAGCACTCGAACGGTCGGCTCGGCTCGAAGCCCGTGCTGCACGTGCCGGGATGGCAGGATTGCCCCATCCGCGAACGTCTGTCCACTCGCTACGGCGCGCGCGTCTGGATCGACAGCGAAGTCCATCTCATGGCGCTTGGCGAGCTCCGTGCGGGTCGTGGCGTGGGCCGCGACGATCTTCTTTTCGTCAAGGTAGGGACCGGGATCAGCGCAGGCCTCTGCGCCAGGGGACGCGTACACCGTGGAGCGCACGGCTACGCCGGGGACATCGGCCATGTGTCGGTGGCTGACGACGCAAAGGTGATCTGCCGTTGCGGGAACATGGGATGCCTCGAGGCCATGGCGGGGGGCGCGGCGATCAGCCGAGAAGCTCAGATCGGCGTCGCGGAGGGGCGAAGCGAGTACCTTGCCGCGAGGACAGCCGCCGGCGGGACCATCACGGCCGCGGACGTGGGAATCGGAGCGCAGCGGGGTGACGCATTCTGCATCGAGCTGCTCTCGCGCGCGGGCGGGTTGATCGGGGCGACCTTGGCCACGGTCGTCAACGCCTACGACCCGTCGCTGATCGTCGTCGGTGGCGGAGTTGCCCAAGCGGGCGAAATACTCCTTGCCGCGATGCGCGAAGCGCTGTACCGGCGCTCACGGTCGCTCGCCATGCAGGACCTCCACATCGTCAGGTCCGAGATGGGCAAGACGGCCGGCCTGGTTGGAGCGGCCCTGGCCGCAGTCGATGAACTGTTTGCAGCCGAGTACGTTCGGAACTGGATCGAGCAGGGGTCACCGGTCCGACGCGTAGAGGGCGGAGGAACCGGGCCCCGCGACTCGGCGCCGGTTCCACAAGCAGTGAGCGCCTGAAGATGAACGCGAGCAGGCCGGAGCGCGCGAGACGGGACGACACGACCGTCGATCGACTGACGACGGTCGCCGGCCTCGGGCCACACGGAGAGTTCCCAGCACCAGCGGATCAGCTCCAGCTGACCGCCCGACATGTCGCGATCGCCCGGGAAGCCCGGTACACGGTCGCGGTTGTGGTCCACTCGCTCGGAAGCGACTGGTCGCGGCTCCAGCTACGCGGCATCCTCTCGACGCTCGAGACCTACGGCGCCGAGGTTATTGAGGTCGTTGACTGCGATTTCGTCCCACAGCGGCAGATCGAGACGCTCGAGACGCTGGTGGCGCGGCGTCCCGACGCGATCATCAGCATCCCGGTCGACAACGTGCTGACAGCCGACGCCCATCGCCTCGTGGCGGAGGCCGGAATCAAGCTCGTCCTGATGGACAACGTCCCGCTCGGACTCGTGCCGCGGAAGGACTACGTGAGTCTGGTGTCGGCCGACAACTTCGGAAATGGCCAAGTCGCCGCCGAGATCCTGTCGCCGTACGTCCCCGGTGGAGGAACCGCCGGGATCATCGGCTTTGGGGTGGATTACTTCGTGACGAACGAGCGGGAGATCGCGTTCCGCAAATGGATGCGCGAGCGCCGCCCGGATGTGACGCTGCGGCACGCGGAGTTCAAGGACGTAGCTGCGGCGGGCCGAGTCGCCTTAGAGTTCCTCTCGGCCCACCCCGAGGCGGCCGCGCTGTTCGTCGCGTGGGACGAACCGGCCATGGCGGTGGCTAGTGCGCTCGAGGCCGGCGGCAGGTCCGTACCGATCACGACGGTCGATCTCGGGAACGAGGTAGCGGTCAGCCTCGCGCGCGGCGGGCCTGTCAAGGGTCTCGGAGCGCAGCAGCCGTACGACCAGGGGGTCGCGGAAGCAATCGCAACCATCCTGGCACTCGTCGGTGACGAGCCGCCGCCATGGGTCGCGCTTCCCGCGCTCTCCGTCACAAGACGGAACGTGATCGCGGCCTACGAGGCCGTCTGGCATGCCTCCCCTCCTCTCGACCTCATCGCGGCGGCGAAGACCGGCACATGACCGGCAGCACCGTCTCGCTGCGAGGTCAACCCGACACATTCGCATGGAGCAGGGTGCCATCCCGCTGGTCGCCCGGTCCTCCGCTCGAGGTCCTCACTGATCCGGACACAGGCTTCTGGCAGCGCACGCACTACGGCTTCCAGCGGGACAACGGACACTTCCTCTCGGTACGGGTGCGCGGTGACTTCACCTTGGCTGTGTCCGTCGACTTCGCACCAAACGCGCAGTACGACCAGTGCGGAGCGCTCGTCCGGGCGGACTCGGAGAAACTGGATGAAGTGCTCGGTCGAGTACGAGACGCCCGGCCTGTCGCCCCTCGGCTCCGTCGTCACCCTAAGCGGATACTCGGACTGGGCCACCGAAGTGGTGCCTTCGAGCGTTCGCGAAATGGTCTACCGGGTGCGGCGACCAGGTGAGGACTTCCTGGCCGACTGGTCACAGGACGGCTCGAACTGGCATCAGCTGCGCGTGTGGCACTTCACGGACTGCCCCGACGAGCTCGGCGCCGGGTTCTACGCATGCAGCCCGACGGGCCCCGGCTTCGTCGCCCACGCGAGGGAGATCGAGATCGTCCGGCTCTGACTTCTCCCAGGGTAGTTGCGGGGCGTCCACCCGCCATTCGATCCGACGGCCGGCAGTGACACGCGACGAGGTTCGGCTGCCATTCCGTGTCACGCACGCGTGCCAATCTCTTGGGTCCCCGACAGGCACGATCACCTCCCCGACAGTCGTTCCACCGTGGGCGAGCAGTCCACTCCTCCACGGCTCGGCGTCCATTCGCCCTGTCATATGAGCACGTGCTCGCCGACGCGCGCCAGTCAGCGAGTGGGGC
>JAJYNP010000163.1 GCA_021786265.1 Chloroflexota bacterium | reverse complement strand
GTACGTGCCGCCCCGGTGGACCCGGCGCGCCGCCACGGTCCCGGCAACGGCCGCATCCGCGTCCCCGAACACCGCCTCGGCCTCGTCGGCGAGGCGCGCGGAAAGCACCGGGCAGAACGGGTCCGCGAACGCGACGTGCACCACCACCCCGCCGCCGTAGAGCGTCGCCGGGCGGTCCTTCGTCCGGTCGATGAACTGGTCCGGCACCACCACGTCGCGCGGCCGGATCTCGTCCCGCATGGAGCCGCACGCGGAGACGGCCACCACCGATCCCACGCCGAGCAGCTTGAGCGCGTAGATGTTCGCCCGGTAGGGCACCTCCGACGGGGTGAGCCGGTGGCCGCGCCCGTGCCGGGGCAGGAACGCGACGCGGGTCGGACCGAGCGACCCCACCACCAGCGCGTCGGACGGCGCCCCGTAGGGCGTCTGGGGACGCACCTCGACCACGTCGCTCAGGCCCTCGATCTCGTACAGCCCCGACCCCCCGATCACCGCCAGCGAGGCCTCCGCCAGCGCCGGGAGTCCCTGCCGCGCACGCTCGCCTGCCGCCCGGACGCGGGCGGCCTCGTATCGCCCGGGCGCGATCACGGCGCGGCCCTCCCCCGCCTGAGGACGGCGGCGGCGGCGAGCCACGAGCACGGCCCACGGCACGAGATACAGCCACGTGGCCGTGTCCCGGGCGCGCTCCATCGTCTGCACGCCGTCCACGCCCACCGCCACGATGACGGCTCCGAGCACGAGGCGCGGCCACGAGACGGTGGACGGGAAGGTGGTGACCCATTCCCGGACACCACCCATGCTGCCCACACCCAGCGTGTCGTCCCGCAGGCGCGCCAGGCGCCGCTGCACCGCCGGCGCCCGAACGATCACGTAGTACGAGACGTAGGCGTAGGCCACGCCGCCGATGCAGTCGATCAGCCAGTGATCACCGGTGTACATCACCGAGAAGGCGACCAGCAGGGTGTAGGCGAACCCGATCCAGCCGATCCTGCCGAACGCCCGCCGCAGGACCAGGAACGAGAGGAACGGATACGCCACGTGCAGCGACGGCCACGCCGCGAACCCGTTCGGGTTCACGTCGTAGAAGGCGTACGTGTAGATGTAGTCGGCCTTGAACCCGAAGAAGTTGGCGAGGGTGTCGAAGGCGCCCGGCTTGAGGTACGAGATGGCCGCGTGACCGTTCGGGCCGTTGAGGGCACCCACCTGCGCCGCGTACCACGGCGGAGCCGTGGGGATCAGCACGAAGGTCACGAAGCCCCAGAGGCTGAGCAGGATCAGTGCCGCCACGAAGTCGTAGTAGTGCGCGCGGCGCCACACCCACAGGATGAAGCCGGTCACCAGCGGCAGCGCGAAGTGCAACATGTAGACCACCGTGGCGATCTCCGCCACGATGTCCACCCCGGTCGCAGGATGGAACGCGTCCTGCAGGAGCTGTGACGGGATGTGCCCGAAGGCCACCAGCCGCTCCGCCGTCACCATGTCGGTGATGTGGACCGGCAGCCCGACGTTGTCGGCGAGCCCGCGCATCAGCTCGTAGGCGAGGAACAGCGCGACGAACGGCAGCCAGTCCCGCAGGAAGAGCCGGCCCCGGCCCAGGATGACCGCGCCGAGCCCGAACGCCACGGCCATCACATCCGGCGTGATCTCGATGCCGCGCAGGAACATGAGGAGCACGACCACTGCGCTGTAGATCACCACGAGCGTCATGAGCAGCCGCTCGTTGCGCCTGCCGAGCGCGTGCACGGGTGCCTGGCCGGCCGGCGACGCCTCTCCGGCGACCGTGCCGGTCCCGGCGGTCGCCCCGGTCCCGGCGGTCGGGCCGAGCGAATCGGCGCGTGCCGCGCCGGGTGTGTCGCCGTGCATCACGATCGAGGAGCGTCTGTCATCTGGACCCCGAGCTGCGGAGTGGCGGAGGGGGAGACAGGCAGGCTGTCCGGCGGATTATGGCAAGGATCGCGCCGGACCGTCGTGAGGGGGCGAACTGCTCGTCAGCCGAGCGAGAGCGGGTCGTCCTCCGCGATCGGCGCCGGGTGCTCCCCGTCGGAGGCGTGCCAGAGCGGCAGGCTGAACGAGATCGACGTGCCGCTCGGGGCCGGGTCGAACCAGATCTCGCCGCCGTGGGCCTCCACCAGGCGGCGGCACACGTAGAGGCCGATGCCGGATCCGGGGACACCGGTGGTGCGGGCGCGGGCGCCACGGTAGAACGGCTCGAAGACGTGGGGGCGGTCCTCGGGATCGACGCCGGGGCCCTCGTCCTGGACGCTCACGATCACGCTGTCTCCGGCACCCCGAGCGCGGATGGTCACCCCGGTCGAGCCCGCGCCGTGCCGGCGGGCGTTCGTCACCAGGTTCCTGATCACGTGGAGCACCCACGCGGCGTCCACCTCGACGAGCGGAAGACCCGGAGCGATGTCGCACGTGACCTCGCCGCTGTCGCCCGCCGTCAGCTCGCGCGCCGCGTGCTCGATCAGCCAGGAGATCGCGATGGGTTCGCGCTGCAGGGCGGGGCGCTCGTCGTCCGCCAGGCCCACGAGCTCGTCGGCGCACTCCGTCAGCGTGGTGGCGGCGGAGATGATCCGCTCGAGGTACTGGCGACGGGTGGCCGGGTCCAGCGCCAGGTGCTGCAGGCTCTGGCTGTACCCGCTCACGAGGGCGAGCGTGGAGCGGAGCTCGTGCGCGGCCGCGGCGGCGAGGATCGAGCGCAGCGTCTTAGGGGGCACGCCGGCGTCCGGGATCTGCACGGGATCCCCGCCCCCGGCGGTTCTCGCCGGCCTCGCGGCCCCGGCCGGACCGGGCGACTGGGCGGGCGTCGCCACGGGCAATCCCGGCGGTGGCTGGTCGATCCTCAGGACCATGGAGGGGAGCCTCCTCCGGCTGCGACCCTGGCTCGGCGGAAAACAAAACCCGCCCCGACACAACGCCGGGGCGGGACCTGTCCGAGTCATGGTCCCGGAGCTTGGGCTGAACGTTTTCTAGTCGCCGCGACCGCCCTTGTCAAGGGCGTACCAGCCCGGTGTGCCCTCCCGGGCCATCTCCAGCGCACACCCCGGGCGAACC
>JAJYNP010000208.1 GCA_021786265.1 Chloroflexota bacterium | reverse complement strand
CGTCCACTGCGCTGTGGAGGTGCGCGGGATGCGGTTGCCCGCCGCCGCGTAGGCGGCCTGGGCGAGCCCGGAGCAGTCGAAGCCGACCCCGGGCGTCTCGGCGCAGTACTTCTGTGGCGCCCTGCGCTCGTTCCTGCGCTTCTGCTACCTCGAGCGTCTGACCGACGCCGACCCGTCGGCAGCCGCGTTGGCGGTACCTGGCTCGACCAACGCGCCCAAAGGCTGCTCGGCGCTCCCCTGGCTGCCACGATGGCCGCCCCCTGCGCACCGACCAACGCTCTCGGAACCCTCTACCAGGACAAAGGCGCGCGAACCTTTGTGGTCAGGGCACTAGCCGTCCTCGAGCGAGCGCCTTGCGTCGGCGCTCCGGATCACAAGACGGTGGTCGGCAGGAGGGGGGAGCCGTCTGAACCCGTGGCGCTCGTAGAATCCCAGCACGTCGTCGCCGATCGCGTCGACGACGACGTAGCGCCCGCCGGCGGCTTCCACCGCTGCTGCCGCTCTCGTGACGGCGTCGACCAAGAGCTGCGAACCGAGATGCCGGCCGCCGCCCTGCAGCTGGCTGTGGAGGGCGAGCTTTCCGATGAGGATGGCCGGGATCCTGTCGGGGTCGCCGTGTGCCAGCGACTTCGGCAGACCGTCGCGGTAGAGCACGTCCGGGGAGAGCGTGAAGTACGCCCAGACGGTGTCCGAGGAGTCCGCCCACACGTAGGTGCGCGACACGTCCTTCCGATCGGAGGTGAGCGCAGTCGACCGGAGCCACCCGTCGAGGACGGCGTTGCCGCAGGAGAAGGCCTCCACCCTGTGGTCGTCGCGCAGCCGCTCCGAGGAGTACAACGCGTTCAGCGTTGCTCGAACGCCGGCGACTCCCTTACCCGGGCGGCCGCTGCGGCCAGGCTCGGAATCACCCGCGGCGGTGCGTCCAGCGCGCGCAAGAGCTCGTCGAAGTACCCCGGGGGGACCGGGGTCCCATGGTGCTCGGAGATGACGCGCTCGGCCTTCTCGCTGGCTGCCTCGACGACGAAGGAGCTCACCGAGGTGTTCTCGAGCTGGCTGGCGTACCGGATCCGCTGCTCTCGGGCCGGATCGATCCTGGCTGCGATCTGTCCGCTTCGACCTGACATCCAGAGGGTCTCCTTTCTGTTGTCTAACATTGTAGGACAACGGGAAGCACTATGCCACACGGCTCCCAGGGCTTCCGCGCGAGGTGCCCTTCGACGTCACGCCACCGCCTGCCGTATCACCTCCACCGACGTGTTGACCAGGAGGCTCGACACTCTGCACGCTCCCGGTTACGAGAGCTTCTCCCTTCGAGGTACTCGCTTCAACGCCGCGTTCGAAGCTGCATAACGCCGTCTCGTCGAGCGTGAGCCGGCGCTTTGCCGTGGCCATGTTCCGATGCTCTTACGGCTCTGGGTCTGATTCGCTTGCGAGCTCGGAGGGACGGGCCGCCCCCATCGGCGGTGGCCAGCCCGAGAGCGCGTCGATCCGGACGTCGGTGCCGGTGTGGGGGGCGTCGACCATCTCGCCGTGGCCAATGTAGATCCCTACGTGGCCGGGGAGGCCGGGCGAGAATTCGCCGGGGTCGAAGAAGACGAGGTCGCCGGGCTCGAGGTCGTCGACGGGCACGTGGGGGAGCCCCGTCCACTGCGCTGTGGAGGTGCGCGGGATGCGGATGTCCGCCGCCGCGTAGGCGGCCTGGGTGAGCCCGGAGCAGTCGAAGCCGACCCCGGGCGTTTCGCCGCCCCAGGCATACGGGGTGCCGATCTGGTCGAGCGCGTAGGTGATGGCGACGGCCGCAGCCTCGGTCGGGGCGTCGAGCCCCGGCACGATCGGCACAGCGGACGCCGAGGACGCAGCGGACGCAGCTGACGCCGAGGACGCAGACGGCGCAGAAGAAGAGGCGGGACCCGCGTACGCCGCCGCGTAGGAGAGGACCTCTCGCACGTAGGCCGCTGTGTGGTTGTAGGCGTAGATGGCGCCGCGGAGGTCGGCGCCGTCCCGGGCACCGTTCGCGCAGAGATCCCTCGCCGCGGCGTAGATCTCGTCGACGGGATCGAGGGGGTTCGGCGGGCGTTCCCCTCCGGGGGGGACCGGCTGCGCGTACTCCTCGAAGGTGGCGGGCAGCATCTGGACGACCCCGACGGCCCCGGCGGTCGAGGTGCGGGCGTCGCGGCCCTGGTCCGACTCCACCTGGCCGATGCCGGCGAGCACGGTCCACGGGAGGCCCGGGCAGGTGGCCGCCGCGGCCTCGTAGAGGGCGAGGAAGGCGGCGGGGATGCCGGCCGCGGCCTCGGCGGAGGGCGCGATCGCGCTCGTGGTCGCCGCCTGCCCGACGGCGGACGTGACGGCCACGCCGGCGGCCGCGAGCAGCGTCACCGAACCGAGGGCGAGGGTCACACCCGCGACGCCGGCGCCCCGCGTTCTCACTGCGCTGCTCTTCGGTTCGCAGGCTCGGTGGTGGCGGTCACGATCGGGAACGGTCGCCTGTGTCCTTCGCGGCGCGCGGGCGCGTCGGCAACACGCATCGGCTCGGCATCCCGCCGGACATGCCCGGCGGGATGCCGCCTTTTGGCATTTTTTTGGCGTTTGACCTGGGATTCGCGTAGATTCTGCCTAGCTAGAGCACTCCAAGACCCGCTGCCGGTTCATCGCAGCGTCGGAGGGGGTGACGGTGGTAGTCCAGGGCGTCTCGGAAGTCCCATACCGCGGGCCGGATCGCCGCGGGCGGAACGACGGGCTGCTGGTGAGGGTCGCCGCGTCGCGGGTGGCGGTCGTGTCCGTTGCCGTCGCTGTCGTGGCATGGATCCCCGCGCTGTTCCTCGTGCCCCGCGACCCGAGCGTGGCGCCCCTCGGGGTGTACGCGGCCGTCGCCGGGGGCCTCCTCCTCGGCGTCGCCGGCGGGACCCAGCTCATCGTCTGGAAGGTCGCGGGGCGCGCCATCTTCGGCTGGACGGGAGTGGCCTGCGTCGTCCTCGGCGTGCTGGTGGTGATCTCCGACGGCCTCTCGCGCTACGGGACGGCGCCCGTCCAGGTCGTGCGGCCAATCGACGATCTGT
>JAJYNP010000349.1 GCA_021786265.1 Chloroflexota bacterium | reverse complement strand
CCTGCGGAACGTCCGCACGCCGGCGGAACAGGCCACCCGGCAGCACCAGCGACCCGGGGGTTGGGACCCCTCGACCGCGTCAGGCCGGAAGCCGCCCCTCCCGGACGATCAGCTCGAGCAGCGGGCGCTCCCGGCCGATCGTGGTGGCCGGACCGTGGCCAGGCAGCGCCCGCAGCGGATCGCCCAGCAGCGCGAGGCGGCCGAGCGAGGCGACCATCGCCTCGGCCGATCCGCCCGGCAGATCGGTCCGACCCCAGCCGCCGGCGAACAGCGTGTCGCCGGTGAACAGGAGGCCGTCGTCCGGTGCGAGCAGGCAGACCGAGCCCTCCGTGTGGCCGGGTGTGTGCAGCACCTGGAGCCGCACCGACCCGAACAGGATCAGGCCGCCCTCGGCCAGCTCGACCGCCGGCACGGACGGCGGGATCGGGAACGGCGCGAACAGCGGTTGCGGATCCTCCAACCCGTGCCGGTCGAGCGGGTGACAGGCGATGGGGGCGCCCGTCGCCGCCTGCACGGCGGCGTTGTCGCCCACGTGATCCCAGTGGCGGTGCGTGCTGACGATGAGCCTGAGCGTCCACCCGCGCTCGGCGAGCCGCTCGCCGATCCAGGCGACCGACGGGATGGCGGTATCGATCGCCAGGGCTTCCCGGGTCGCCGGGTCGCCGAGCAGGTACACGTTGGTCCCCAGCGGCCCGGTCGCGCGCTGGATCAGCTCCATCGGGATTCCGGGGCCGTCCGCGCCGTCCGGGCTGCCGGCGAATGACCGGCGCGATCGCCGCGATCGGGGGCTGCCACCGGCGTGTCTCCGGCCCCTATGCCCCCGCCGGACGCGGCGCCCCGACCGACCGGCCGGGGGTGGGCCCAGCGTCGGGCAGCTCGTCGCCGATCCCCCGCTCGGCACGCACCCGCCGTGCGGCCTCGACCACGACGCGCATCTTCTCTTTCGCCTCCTCGACCGTCCGGGTCTTGAGCCCGCAGTCTGGGTCGACGAAGATCCGCTCCGGCGGCAGGACCTCCAGCGCGCGCCGGATCCCTTCCGCCGCCTCGTCCACCGATTCGATGCGGTGGCTGTGGACGTCGACGACCCCAAGCCCGATCGCCTTGGTGAACGGAATATCCCGGAAGCGCTCGAGCAGGTCGTAGCCCGAGTTCGCCATCTCGAGGTCCACCTGGTCGACCGGGATGTCGAGCATGGTGGGGTAGGCGTGCATGAAGTCGCCGTAGCAGATGTGGGTGATCGCGTGCGCGTCGAGCCCGTCCGTGACGATCGCCATCGCCTCGGCCACCAGGGGCAGCTCGTCCATGCGCGCCGAGGCGGCCGGCTCATCGACCTGGATGTAGCGCGCCCCGGCGGCTGCCAGGTCCATGGCCTCCTCGTGGATTGCGCGGGCCAGGTCCAGCACGAACTCGCGCCGCGAGCCGTAGTGCTCGTCGAAGCTCCAGTCCGCGATGGTGTAGGGGCCCGTGAGCATCCCCTTCACGGGCCGCTTCGTGAGCGACTGGGCGTACGTCCAGGCGTCGACCGTGATGGGATGCGTCCGCCGCACCGGTCCCACCGCGATCGGCTTGTGGTAGTAGCGGTTGCCGTAGCTGCGCACCAGGCCGCCGATCTCGAAGCCGGCCATCTCCTCGGCGAAGTAGGTGGCCATGTCGCCGCGGTACATCTCGCCGTCGACCAGGATGTCGACCCCCAGCTCCTCCTGGAACCGGATCCAGTCCTCGGTGGCGCGGCGCTCCAGGGCGTGCAGATGATCGTCGCCGAGACGCCCGGCGGCATGCTCGGCGCGCGCCTTCACCAGCTCGGGCGGCTTGGGAAACGATCCGACCGACGTGGTCCACAGCCCGTTGCTCATGGCCGGCCTCCCCGCGCTGCAGCTCCGGGTCGCCGGGACGGCGGCTCGTAGACCCCGAGCGCGGCGCTCCGCGCATCCACGGCCCGGGGGTCGATGGCCTTCGCGAGCTCCTCGGGATCCGCGATGGTGGCCTTCCTGGCCGCCTCCGCCAGGGCCTCGATCTTCGCCTTCGCGCGGTCTCGCGGGAGGTACTCGAGGCTGGTCGAGGGGGCCAGCGCGACACGGTCCAGGCCCCGGCCGCCGGTGGACGCGGCATAGTGCGCGGCCCAGATCATCACCGGCTCGTCGTCGGCGCGCGTGTTCCGGGCGTTCGCCACGCCGCAGACGATCCCGCGCTCACCGGGGGCGCGGGCGATCAGTTCCCAGTTGTCGGGGCCGGCGATGAGGTCGAACAGGTAGCTGTGGAACGGCAGCTCGAACAGCAGGTCCGGGCCCGCGGCCACCGCGTCACCCATCGTGATCGCGAGGCAGAGGTGCGCCTCCTCGAGGCCACGGGTGACGCGCCGGAGCGCCTCGCCGGCCAGCGCGCGTTCGGCCACGTCGACCGGCCCGATCAGCGTCAGCGCGTTCTCGTCGAGCTGGATCACCGGCACGCCGGCGTCCCGGAGGGCGAGAAGCTCCAGGTTCAGCGCCTCGGCCAGTGCCAGCGTCAGCCGCTCGCGGCCGACCTCGCCCGGGTCCGAGAGGCGGGCGAGCGTGTACGGCCCGACCAGGCATTGCTTGACCGGCGGTGCCGCGATGCCCCGCTCGTGCGCCAGCGAGACGGCGACGTCGCGGGCGAACCGCCAGTCGTCGACGGTGATCGGGGACACCCAGGCGGGGGCCTCCAGCGCGCGCGGCTGCCGGTAGTACGTGTTGGTGTCGAAATACCGCAGGAGCCCCGTGACTTCGAACCCGTGCAGCCCGCGCGCCACGGCCGTCTGCTGGTCGTCCCAGCGGACCTGGCCGTCGGTCAGCAGCTCGAGCCCGGCGTCGAGCTGCTCGGCCATCACCTCGCGGACCAGATCGTCCTGGGCCGCCCGGAACGCGGCGTCGTCGATCTCCCCGCGCTCGAGCCGGGCGTGCGCGGCTCGCACGCGGAACGGCTGGCCGGGCAGCGGGGTGCGTGGATAGGCTCCCACGAGCGTGGCGAACATGAGGGCTCCCGAGGCGGTGGACGTCCGGGCGATTGTACGGGAACGGTCCGGGGAGGCCGGCCGTGGCCTCCGGGTCCATGGGA
>JAJYNP010000289.1 GCA_021786265.1 Chloroflexota bacterium | reverse complement strand
CTGGCGGTACGCGGGGCCCTTCGACGACCTGCCGGCCGTCCAGCAGGCGTTCGCGGGATCGGTCGACGCGGACGGGCGTCCCTACGAGCACCGCGTGGTCGCCTGGGGCGAGGTGGGCGAGGACGAGGGGACGGGCATCGTCCACATCGCACCGGGCTGCGGCGCCGAGGACTTCCAGCTGGGGCGCGAGCTGGGGCTCCCGATGATCGCGCCGCTCGACGAGAGCGGCGTGATCCTCCCCGGGTTCGGGTTCCTCGCCGGACGGGACGTGCGCGAGGTCGCCGAGCCGATCATCGAGCGGCTGCGGAAGGCCGGGCGCTTCTACCGCGTGGAGCCGTACCTGCACCGCTACCCGCACTGCTGGCGCTGCGGCACGCCGCTGGTGTTCCGGCTGGTGGACGAGTGGTACATCAGCATGGGCCCGGTGTACGACCAGCCGCGGGAGACGCTGACCCGCGAGCAGGTCGACGCGAGCCTGCGGTACCAGATCATGGAGGTCGTGGACGGGATCCGGTGGATCCCGGGGTTCGGGTACGAGCGCGAGCTCGACTGGCTCCTGAACATGCACGACTGGATGATCAGCAAGAAGCGCTACTGGGGACTGGCCCTCCCGATCTACGACTGCGCGGCCTGTGGGGCGGTGACCGTGGTGGGGGGGCGCGAGGAGCTGCGTCAGCGTGCCGTGGAAGGCTGGGACCTGTTCGAGGGGCACACCCCGCATCGACCGCACATCGACGCGGTGAAGGTGGCGTGCTCGGGGTGCGGAGCTCCCGTGGAGCGCATCCGCGACGTGGGGAACCCCTGGCTCGACGCGGGGATCGTGCCCTTCTCCACGATGCACTTCCGCGAGGACCCGGCGTACTGGGGACAGTGGTTCCCTGCCGACTTCATCACCGAGAGCTTTCCGGGCCAGTTCCGCAACTGGTTCTACTCGCTGCTCGCGATGAGCACGGTGCTGCGACGCGAGCCTCCCTTCCGCACGATCTTCGGCTACGGCACGCTCTTCGGCGAGGACGGCCGTCCCATGCACAAGAGCTGGGGCAACGCGATCGAATTCGACGACGCCGCCGAGCGGATGGGCGTCGACGTGATGCGCTGGATGTTCGCGAGCGCGCGGCCCGAGGACAACATCCTGTTCGGCTGGCATGCGGCCGACGAGGCCCGGCGCGAACTGCTCGTGCTGTGGAACGTGTACGCGTTCTTCGTGACGTACGCGCGCCTCGCGGCATGGGTGCCGGCGCGGGGGATCGGTGCCGCCATCGCGGACGCGGACGGCTGGCCGGCGCTCGACCGGTGGATCCTGTCGCGGGCGGCGGGACTCGCCGGCGAGGTGGAGCGGGACCTGCAGGCGTACGACGCGCTCGACGCGGCGCGCGCGATCGGCGCGTTCGTCACCGACCTCTCCACGTGGTACCTGCGCCGTTCCCGCGACCGCATGCGCGGCAACGCGGCACCGGCCGACCGCGAGTGCGCGTTCGCCACGCTGCACGCGGTGCTGGTCGCGGTGGCCCGGGTCCTGGCGCCCATCCTGCCGTTCCTCCCCGAGTCGATTTACCAGAACCTCATCGTGGCGGTGGATCCGTCCCTGCCGGATTCCGTGCACCTCACGCGCTGGCCCACGTCCGACCTGGCCGGCTTCCGGGACGAGCCGCTCGAGGCCGGGATGGCCACCGTCATGCGTGCCGTGGAGCTCGCACGTGCGCTGCGCTCGCAGGTGGGGTTGCGGGTCCGCCAGCCGCTGGCCCGCCTCTGGCTCGCGCTGCCGGGCGGCGATCTGCCCGACCGGGACGCGCTGCTCGCCCTGCTGGCGGACGAGCTCAACGTGCGCGACGTGGAGCTGATCGGGGACGAGTCGGAGCTGGTCGACCGGCGGGTGAAGCCGCTGCTTCCGCGCATCGGGAAGCGGCTCGGGCCGCAGATCCCGGCGGTGATGGCGGCCGCGCGGGCCGACCAGGTCGAGTTCCTGGCGGACGGCTCGGTCCTCCTCGCCGGCGTGACGCTTGCGCCGGACGAGGTGGAGATCCTGGCCACCCCCCGGCCCGGAACGGCGGTCGCGCACGACGAGGGGCTGGTGGTGGTGATCGACACCACGCTGACCGACGAGCTGCGCGCGGAGGGCGACGCGCGCGAGCTGCAGCGTGCGGTCCAGGACCTGCGCCGCGAGGCGGAGCTCGAGCTGGACGAGGCGATCGAGCTGTGGCTGGAGCTCCCCGCGGCGGCCGGCGAGCGACTCGCGCCGTACCTCGCCCGGGTCGCGTCCGAGACGCTCGCTGCCCGGGTGCACCTGTCGCCGCCACCACCTGACCTGGCCACGGCCGACGTGGACCTCGAGGCCGGACGGGCGCGCGTCGCGCTTCGCAGGGTGACGCCGAGAGGCGCGGCATGACCGCCACGGAGGTCGGGCACGGGGCGCGAGGCGCCAGGAGCGGGCGCCGCGCGGTGGCCGGGACGACCTGGCCGCGCCTGGCACTGTTCATGGGCCTGGCGGCGGCCGTGGTCATCGCCGACCAGGTCTCCAAGGCGTGGGTCGACCGGTCGTTCGCCCTGAGCCGGGCCTCGGACGTCGTGGCCGCGCCGCTCGCGCCGCCGACGCCGGTGATCGGCGATTTCGTGCGGATCGCGAAGGGCTACAACAACGGGGCGATCTTCAGCCTGTTCGGGTCCAGCGCCTCGTTCTTCGCGATCGCCAGCCTGGTGGCGATCGCCGTGATCCTCTGGTACGAGATCACGCGCGGGGGCCGCGCCTCGATCCTGCTCACGCTGACGCTCGGGCTGCTGATGGGCGGCGCGATCGGGAACGAGATCGACCGCCTCAGGCTGGGCTACGTGATCGACTTCGTGGACATGGGGATCGGGACGTGGCGCTGGTACACGTTCAACGTGGCGGACGCTTCGATCAGCGTCTCGATCGTGCTGCTGCTCGTGATCGGGATCGTGGGCGATGTCGGGAGGCCGCAGGAGGGTCCCGGGGCGGTCGGCGCCGGCGCCCCGGGCGGCGGGACGGCCAGCGTGCCCGGCGACCGGAACGTGCCCGGCGCCGGTGACCCGAGTGCCGGTGACCCGAGTGCCGGTGACCCGGGCGACACCGG
>JAJYNP010000235.1 GCA_021786265.1 Chloroflexota bacterium | reverse complement strand
CCCCGAGTCGAAGGCTTACGCATCTGACTGCACCTCATCCACGACATCGGTGAGAATCGCGGCGGCCCGGCCTCGGGGGAACTTGTGCTTGTGCTTGATGGGGGCGTCGGATCCGGGCCGTGCGAAGAGCCGCTCGCCCTTGGCGTTGTAGGCCACGGACGGGAGCAGTCCAGCCCGCCGCCAGACCTTGACCGTGCAAGGGTCAACGCCGAGCTGCGTGGCCATCTCGTCGAGAGTCAGGAGACCGCGCCGGCGGAGACGCGCGAAGCGGTCTTCCAGGCCGTAGGCGCGGCGCAGGGAATAGAGGACGCCCGGGGTGAACCGGTCGGCAACGCCGGGACGCAGGTCGCGGGCGTTGAGGATCTCAACCACCTCGCCCTCGGTGTGCTCGTCGAGCAGTCGGTCAATCTCGGTGACCACCGCGGGATCGGTCTGGCGGAGCTGCCAGGCATTGAGTGGGAGCGGGAGGTGGAGACTGTGGGTGGTGCCGCCGCGGAAGCGGACGTGCGCCGCGATCTCATCGGTCCGCAGGAGAGTCACGTCATCGAGGAGCAGGCGGATCATGCGCTTGCGTTCACGCTGCGGGGTATCGGGATCATGCCAGAGGCGGGGGAAGTCGGTGGCCAGGGCAAGGACCCGTGCTCGCTGCTCGCCGTCGAGGACAGGGCCCTCGGCTTGGCGCTGGCGCTCGTACGCTTCCTGGGCGGCCGTCAGCGCCCGCAGCTTGGCGTTCCAGTCCGCTTCGAGGGAGTCGGCCACGAGGCGATTGTCGGGGTCGACCCGCAGGTACCGCCGCTGCGCGAGCTCGGCCTCGTAGCGGGCGCGCTCGACCGCCTGGCGGCGCAGCCGGTCGGCTTCGGCGGCGCGGGTCTCGAGCTCTTCCTGGACGGCGAGCGCCACCTCGAGCGCGAGCGGGCTGACGGTCTCGACCAGCAGCTCGCCGATGGCGCGATCGATCTCGCCACCCAGCACCCGCTGACACGGCGCCTGGGCGTTCTCGATGCTCCGCTTCTGGCAGACGTATTCGGGGAGCACCTCGCCGTGGCTGGTGTAGTAGCGCACGCTCATCCGCTCGCCACAGCGGCCGCAGACGACCAGACCCTGGAGCAGCGCTGGTCCCTCCCGCGGCGGGCTCGTGCGCCGCTCGGCGCCATTGGCCTGGGCGTTCTCGTGGAGCCGGCGCAGGTTGGCCTCATAGTCCTGCCAGGGAATGTAGCCGGGGTGCGCGTCGAGGATGAGGGTGTGCCATCGCTCGCGGGGCAGTGGGGTGCGCGTCTCGCGACCGCCGGCCGTCTTGCGACCCCGGCTGCGGCCATAGACGAAGGCCCCCGTGTAGCGCGGGTTCTTGAGGACGCGCAGGGCACGGCTGTGGTGCAGCGCTCCCCAGGCGAGCTCGCCCGCGTGGGGACCGGTGGTGAGACGACGCGGGAAGAGCAGGCCCTGCGCGCGGAAGCTGCGCACCGTGGCCACCGCGGAGCCGGTGCGGCGGAAGGTCGCGAAGAACGTGCGCACGGCGGCCTGCACGCCCTGATCGGGGTCGAGGACGACCTTGCCCGCAGGATCGGTGATGAGCCCGACCGGCAGCTTCATCACCAGCTCGCCCCGGCTGGCCTTGGCGCGCTGGCCGCCCAAGAGGCGCGCCTGCAAGACGTGCAGCTCGGCCTCGCTCATCGTGCCTTTGAGCCCGAGCAAGAGGCGGTCGTTGAAGTGCGCCGGGTCATAGAGGCCGTCCTCGTCGAGGATCAAGGTGTCGCTGAGGGCGCAGATCTCCAGCAGCCGGTGCCAGTCGACCGAGCTGCGCGCGAGGCGGCTCACCTCGAGACCGAGCACCACCCCGACCTCGCCCAGGCCGACCGCGGCGACGAGGCGCTGGAACCCCTCGCGATCGCTGTCGGCACCCGAGCGCCCGAGATCGCTGTCGATCACCACGACCCGGTCGGGCGGCCAGCCCAACGCGACCGCCCGTTCGCGCAGCGCGTACTGGCGCTTGGTGCTCTCGGTGTTCTCGAGCACCTGGCGGAGCGTGCTCTGGCGCACGTACAGGTACGCCAGGCGCGCCAGGTGGCTCGCCGTGATCTTCTGGTGCTGGTCGAGATTCACGTGTGCCATCTCCTTTCGCTGCCCAGGGCCATCTCGGTCAGCAGGCGCACCAACTCCCCGCCGAGATCGGCGAGCGGCGTCCCCACCCGGCCGCCGGCGAGCCGTTCCGGCGGCGCAACCGGGGCGAGCGGCGGGCAGGCCCGCATCCACGCCGTCAGCCCGGCGCCGCGCAGCCGGGCCAGGCCGCGCGGGGTGACCGTGGGGACCTGCCCGACGGCTTGGGCACGGAGCGCCTCGTACGTCTGCTCGAGCTCGAGGGGCGAGGCGGTCACGTTCATGGCGTCGGGCGCCGCCCCTTTTTTCGCCGCGCCAGCGCCCGCTCGATGCTGCGGGGATGAACCCTGAGCCCGAACTGCGCCTGCACCAGCCGGGCGAGGCCGACCGAGTTCACGGCGGGGTCGTCGGCGCGGCTGCCTTCGAGGAAGTCGACCACCGCATCGGAGAGCTTGTGGGCCCGCCGCGGTCCGGGCCGCTGCGGCACCAAGCCCGGCAGGCCAACCGCCGCGAAGGTCGCCTGGGCCGCATAGAAGGCGGGCCGCGAGAAGCCGAAGGCGGCCGCCGTACCGGTCACCGGCCGGCCTTCTTCGCGGACCCGGCGCAGCATCTCGTACTTGACCTGGACCAGATCGGCCCGGTCGAAGAAGGGGTTGCCCGCGGTGAAGGCGGGGTCGGTCACCGCGTCCGGCCGCGGATTGAGCGCGTGCTGGCGACGGAGGGCGGCGGTCTTGTCGTCCACGCGGGACCTCCTGGCTATGTGTTCGTGACATTATGCCGTCTCCAAGCGGGCCGTCAACTCCAGATGCTGCATCTGTGAGGCGATCTACGTTCGCAATGCGACCTGATGGCCCGTACCCGTCCGGACTGTCGGACCCGCAGCACGGCATAATCAGGCTGACGAGTGCGGCATAATCTCATTGACGCCTCCCGGCCAGCTCCTCGAGGAGCCGGGTCAGCGCGACGAGGTCCTCGACGCGGAAGCAGGCCCGACCCGCCGAC
>JAJYNP010000020.1 GCA_021786265.1 Chloroflexota bacterium | reverse complement strand
CTTGTCGATGTCGAACGCCGCGACGAACTCGAGGTCGCGGATGTGGTAGCCGCCGAGGTCGACGTGCATGATCCCCGGGATCGTGTCCTCGGGATCCGCGTTCTCGTAGTAGTAGCGGCCCTGCACCAGGCTGCTCGCGCAGTTCCCGACGCCGATGATCGCGACGCGGATCTTGCCGTCCTTGCGCCGGGGCTTGCGCGGCGCCGGGGCCGTCGATGTGCTTGCGGCGGCTGCGCCGGCGGAACTGCCGTTGCCCTTGCCGTTGCCGTCGGCCGCCGTCGGGGTGACCTTCTTCGTCTCGTCCACTGGGTCGCTACTCCTTTGCTCGACGCGCCTGCGCGCGAACATGCCAGATCCGCTGGAGAACCGTGATGGTGCTGAGGGTGAACAGGATCGCCAGGGTCGCCGCCAGCCAGGGCTGGCCGCCGGTTGTCAGGATGCGGGCTCCGCCCGGAAGATCGACCCACTCGCGGGGGCGGAACAGTCCGACCGGGGTTGCCACGCCTCCGGCCAGGCCGGTGACGATCAGTCCGACACCCATGATGACGACGCGTTCGGCCCGTGGCGCCACGCCCACGTCCCCCCCGAAGCCGAGCCCTTCGGCGCGGGCACGGGTGTAGCTCACGAGGAAGGCGGCGACCATCGCCAGTGCCGCGAGGGTCGGCAGCGCCGACGCGGTCGCGACCGTGCCGGCAACGATGCCGGCGTACAGGACGCCCTCCCCGGCCCGGTCGAGCGTGCTGTCGAGGAACGCACCGAAGCGGGACACCCGGGCCGTCGCGCGCGCCAGCGCCCCGTCGAGCATGTCGAACGCCGCGAACAGCAGGCCGATCACGCCGGCCGCCACCCAGTTTCCGGTCGCCGCGAGCGCGGCCGAGACGCAGACCCCGCCGAACCCGATCACCGTCAGGGCATTGGGCGTGAGCCCGGCACGACCGACGGCGAGGGCCACGGGCACGGCCAGCGACTTGATGCGTGCCCGGGTCTCCGGCGGGACGAGGGAGTGCTCGGTCATGCCGTCACCCCCTCCGAGGCGACCGAGGGGCCGCTGGGCGCGGTGTCGGCCCGCGGCGCCGAGACGAGTCGTTCCTGGCTCCGCTGATACCGCTCGAACTCGTCCATCCGCAGGGAGCAGATCACCTCGCGCCCCACCCGTCGCGTCTCGATGAGCCCGGCCGCGCGCAGCGCCCGGACGTGCCACGAGACGAGCGGCTGCGAGAGATCGACCATCTCGACCAGGTCCGTGACCGTCGCGGGCCCGGCCGCGAGCCGGCGCACGATGCGGAGCCTCGTGACGTCGCCGAGCGCCTTGTGGAACGCGCGCAGGTCGCGCAGCTCGTCGGGAGCTGCGGTGATGGTCGCGATCGTCGACCGGATGTGAGCTGGGGAGGGCAGGGCGGTGGCCTCACGTGAGCGGGACTTTATATAAAGCGTTGCTGATGCTAGCGGGGGTGGGCGTGGCCGTCAAGACGCAGGTGCCGGGTGACATCTTCAGGCCGGCTACCAAGAACAAGCCGGCCACCCCGAGCGCTTGAGCCCGTTCCGGCGGCTACCGGGGAGGCGTCGCGCTGGCCCCCGACAGCGGAGGGTTCGCGTTGTGGACGAGTTCGAGCGCCATCTCCGCGAACCAGTGGCCGGCGGCCGGGTCCCCCATGTTTCGGACGGGGTCCAGCGGACCGCTCGTCCAGCGGTAGCACTGCCCGTCCGATTCACCCGGCGTCTTGATCCAGAGGTAGGCGTCAAGGAGCGGCACGCCGGTGTCAACGGTCGGCCGGAGCCCGAGCCCGCGGTCCGGCGGATTGCACCAGTCCTGTGGGTCGCCGGCGGGATGGCGGGGCGGGGCCGTCCACGGGCCAGCGCCGTTCCGGCTCGTGTCGATCACGAAGTGCGTCGCCGCCTTGACGGTGCCGAGCATGGCGGCATATCGCGCGTTGATGCCGGAGGTGTTGAGGCCCGGGGCGTCGCTCGCGTCGCTCCACTCGCCGTCGTTGCTCAGCGTCACGCCGGTCCTGGCTCCCAGCAGCTGCGCGATCTTCGTCCCCTCCGGTCCCCCGTTCCAGGACTGATCGGGACAGCCGGCGAAGTCCCCGCGCTCGACGCCGGCCGCATACGCGATGCAGTCGGAGATCCACGTGCCGTACTGGACCAGGTTGGCCGTGTACTGGAAGTTCGAAACGTTGAGGAAGAAGCCGTTGGCGTGCTCGACGCCGGCCCTGACCAGCCGATCGGCGATATCCCCGACGCCGAGCCAGGCCGAATGCGTCCCATCCAGGTACACGCTGACACCGGGGTGTGCCCTCAGGACATCGACGGCATGGTTCAGCATCGCGAACCGGTCCGACGCGGCCGTGGCCGGGTCGGCAGCGGCCGGTTGACACCATTCATCGTGGGCCGCCCCGATCGGCCTGTACCACGGGATGATCCCGAGTCCGTCGGGCTCCAGGATCACGATTGCGCGCCCGCGGCCGATCCCCGCAGCGAACGCGTCGATCCACGCCCTGTAGGCGGCCATCGACGTCGCGCCGCCGCCCGAGTACTGCGAGCAGTCCCTGAACGGGATGTTGTAGGCCACGAGGACGGGGACGGTCCCCCTGTCAGCGGCCTCGCGGACGACCTGGCGCACCTGCCCGCGGACCTGCTGCGGCGAGCCGCCCGTGAGCCAGATCGCCTGCGGCATGTTCAGCATCCAGCGAAGGGCATCGGCGTCGCCCGGATCACGCTGTCGCAGATGCGCGATCTGCTCCACGGCCGCGACGTCGGGGTGCCGCACGTAGAACTGCGTGCCGACCGAGGCCTGGGCCGCGGAGACCGGGACAGACGACGCTGCGGCCGCGAGGGACAGACCGACGGACACGGCAACCATCCTCCAGCCGCCGACACCGGGCCGATGCCGTGCCAGCCTCGGCGAGCTCCACCGACGAACGGACATCACCTTCCCTCCGGGAGACACGCCACACGCGTTCCGGTCTCGGACGGGCGCAGTGGCAAGGCTCCAGCCATGCCTCGCGTCCGGCCGACGGACCGCCAACCCGGCGGGACCTGTCCGCGCGGGAATTCTAGGCCTGCTCGTCCGGGGCTCGAGGCGCCACGGCTACGG
>JAJYNP010000322.1 GCA_021786265.1 Chloroflexota bacterium | reverse complement strand
ACGCACGGTGTCGATCAGGACGACGCCGCCGGCAGCCAGGCCGCGAACGTCGAGCCGGATCCGGGGCCCGCACTCTCCGCCCACACACGCCCCCCCATGGCCAGCGTGAGTGCGCGGGCGACGGCGAGGCCGATGCCCGAACCACCGAGCGCCCGTGATCTGGATGGGTCCACTCGATAGAACCGCTCGAAGACCTGCTGGCACTGCTCGGGCGTCAGGCCGGATCCCTGGTCGATCACCTCGAGCGTGAGGCCGTTCGCGGTCGCTCGCGCGCGGAGCGTCACCGCCTGGCCCGCCGGGCCGTAGCGCAGCGCGTTCGAGACAAAGTTGTCGAGCACCTGGGCGAGGCGTTCGGGGTCCGCGCGCAGGGCCGGCAGGTTCGCCGGCACATCGACCCGGAGGTTGATCGAGCGCTCCGAGGCACGGACGGCGAACCGGTGCGCCACCGATTCCAGAAACGGCGCCGCCTTGATGGCGGCCGGCCGCAGGGTGAGCTGGCCCACCTCGGCCCGCCACAGCTGCTGGAGATCGTCCACCAGACGCGTCAGGCGGGATGTCTCGGCGCGCAGCAGCGTCCACGTCCGCTGGCCGGGCTCGACGACGCCGTCCTCCAGGCCCTCCAGGTACCCGTCGAGCGTCGCCAGGGGTGTGCGCAGCTCGTGCGCAACGTCGCCGACCAGCTCGGTGCGTCGCCGCTCGTTGGCCTGGAGCGACTCGGCCATCCGGTTGAACGATTCCGCCAGCCGGCCGATGTCGTCGCCCGAACGCACGTCCACCCGCTCGTCGTAGTCGCCGCCCGCGATGCGCCGTGCCGCCTGCGCCATGCGCCCCAGCGGCCGCGCGACCTGCGTCGAGAGCACGGCGCTCAGCCCGAAGGCGGAGACGACCGCGGCGGCGACCGCGAGCAGGAGCGCGGTCCGCACGGAATCCTGGAACGATGCCCGCACGAGGTCGCCCATCATGGCGTCCATGCTCATGGCGTCCGACCCCATCGCGCGGGTCATGGACGCATCGAACAGGTCGGGCGCGATCAGACCGACACCGACGAACACGACCGCAGCACCGACCGCGATGACCGCCAGGTTCGTCGCCAGCAGGCGAGTCCGGAAGCCGAGCGCGGGGGCGTGCATCAGGACACCGTGATCGTCCCCTGCATCCAGGGGTGGTACAGGCACAGGTAGTGGAAGGTTCCGCGCGTGGTGAACGTGCGGGTGTACGCGGCGCCGGGTGCGAGATTGCCCGATGACCACGAGCCGTCGGCCGCGGTCACCGTGTGCGGCACCGTGTCGTCGTTGAGCCAGGTGACGGTCGTGCCGGCGCTGACGGTGATCTGCGCGGGCGAGAACTTCGAGCCTGCCAGGTGCACCCCGTTCGCGGACGGATTGGCGGCGGCTGCCGTCGAGGGTGCCGCCAGGGGCCCCGCCACGGCACCACCGCCCCAGCCCTGCATCATCCCCGGGCCCACCCAGCCGGCGGGGCCCGCCCCGGGGTCCCACGTGCCGCTGCCCAGGCCCGATCCGGCGGCCAGCGCGACCAACCCGAGCACGACCAGCGATCCTCCGATCCACCCGATCCGGTTGTTGCGCATCGTCACAGCCCCAGGATCCTGCGACCCTGCTCGTACTCGGCTTCGCTGATCTCACCGCGGGCATACCGCTCGCGGAGGATGGCCGCGGCGCGATCGCCGTCGGCGTCCCCGCCGCGCCGCCCGGACCCGGACCACGCACCCCCGACACCCCACGCGACGAGGAGCACGAGGCCCACGAGAAGCGCCAGACCTCCCAGCATCATCACCCAGCCGCCGAGGCCTCCGCCCCAGCCGAACCCGTACATCATTGCCACGTCTCCCTGTTCATCCACCGGGGACCCGCGGTCCCCGCAGCGTTCCTACGGTTTCACTTCGTCGTCAATTCGCCATGCCGGCGTTCCTCAAGATTGCATCAAGGCCGGAGCCTCACCCGGTTCAGGGGCGCGTCCGGCGGTACCGGTACCCCACGCCGCGCACCGTTTCGATCCTCGAAGGCGGCACGCCGCCCTCGCCGAGCTTGCGACGCAGGTTGCCCAGGTGCACGTCGACGACGTGCTCGTCACCCACGAAGTCCGGGCCCCAGACGCGGTCGAGGAGCTGCTGGCGCGTGACGACGACGCCGGGTTCGCGCGACAGGAGAGCGAGCATGTCGAACTCGATGTTGGTCAGGGCCACGGTCCTTCCGTCGAGCGTCACGCTGTGCCGTCGCAGGTCGACGGCCAGGTCGCCCCGGATCCACGAGGTCGCCGATGCCGCGTCCGGGATCACCGTGCCGGGCGGTACGAGGTCAACCGCGGATCCGGCCAGCGACGCGGGTGCCGCGACGTCGCGCGGCCTGCGCAGGAGCGCCTTGATGCGGGCGACGAGTTCCCGGGGCGAGAACGGCTTGCCCAGGTAGTCGTCGGCTCCGACACTCAGGCCGACGACGCGGTCGATCTCGTCACCCCGCGCGCTCAGCATGATCACGTAGGCGCTGGACACGGCGCGCAGGCGGCGGCAGACCTCGAAGCCGTCGAGCCCGGGCAGCATCACGTCGAGAATGACGACGTCGGGCGCCAGCTCGCCGACCGCGGCGAGTCCGCTCAGCCCGTCGGCACGGGTCTCGACCTCCATGCCCTCGCGCTCGAGGTAACTGCGGACGAGCTCCGCGATGGGCGGCTCGTCGTCGACGAGCAGCACGCGGGGCCGGCGCGGGAGCGGCGCGCTCATGGCAGACGCAGCGGCAGCGTGACCGCCGCGATTGTGCCGCCTCCCGGGCGAGCGTCCAGCGAAATCGTGCCCCCGTGGGCCTCCACGATCCAGCGTGCGATGGCGAGTCCGAGGCCGGTCCCGGCGGGTCGCATCTCCCGAGCACGCCGTCCGCGGTACAGGCGCTCGAACAGGTGCGCCCGATCGGCCCCGTCGATCCCGATGCCGGTGTCGGCGATGCTGACCACGACCTGTCCATGCTTCGTCCCGATGCCCGCTGACACGGTGCCCCCCGGCGGCGTGTACCGGACGGCGTTCTCGAGCAGGATCAGGAACAGCTCCTTCAGGCGATCACGGTCCCCGTCCACCACGGCAGGCTCGACGGC
>JAJYNP010000078.1 GCA_021786265.1 Chloroflexota bacterium | reverse complement strand
GCACCCCGTTCGGGATCCTGCGCGGCACCCGGCTCAAGCCGGCCGACCAGGCGCTTCCTGGCGGCCCTGATCGCGCGGATGCCCTTGAGGAAGCCGGCGAGCTCCTCCTCCGTAAGTTCGCCGAGGAGGCGGGCAAGGTGCTCCCGCCGGTGGGCCTCGAGATCGCGGAAGATGCCGGTGCCCTGCTCCGTGAGGTGGACGTCCACCACGCGGCGGTCGTCGGTGGCGTGCCTCCGCTGGACCATCCCGCGACGCTCCATGCGGTCCACGATGCCGGTGGCGCTGGCCACCGACACGTCAAGCTCGTCGGCCAGGCGGCTCATGGGGAGCGGGCCCTCTGCCTCGAGGACCGCAACCACGTTCAGCTGGATGAGGCTGAGAGCGCCACGATGCCAGTTGCGGAACATGCCGGCTCGGTCGCGCGGCGGCCACGCCGTCAGCTCGTCGAGCAGCTCGTCGCCGATCGGCCGGGGTGCATCGCCCGGACGCGTGTCCGCAGGCGCGCCTTCGCCGGCCTGCGCGCGCCACGCACCCTCGTCGCCCGGCGCACCCTGGCCGGTTGTGACGTGCTCGCCCGGAATGCGCTCGCCCCGCGCACCCTGGTCGGTCGGAATGTGCTCGGCCGGAATGCGTTCGCCCGGCGCAGCCTGGTCGGCCTCTGTGCTTCGATCTTCTGTGACATTCAACGTCATGCTGAATGTATACCCGATGTGGGCCGATTGCGCAAACGCCCCGCCGGAGCGGGCACGGACCGCTGTCCGGCCAGGGTCAGGGAGGGGAGACAGCGTGCGGCGCGGGGCCACGGGCGTCCGGGGGGCATGTCACCCTTGCGCCAGCGGCGTGGGCGCTCCGGAGCACGCGACGTGCGGAACCGGCGCCCCCCACCCGCCGAGTGGAGGACGACCATGGAGCCACCGGACTTCGACCTGTCGGGCCAGGTCGCGCTGGTCACCGGCGCAAGCCGGGGGATCGGCCGCGACATCGCGCTGACGCTCGCGGCCTGCGGCGCCCACGTGCTGGCGGGCGTCCGCGACCTCGCGCCGTTCGAGGGTCCAGACGCCGCGGCGCACGGCACCCC
The DNA here is from genome assembly GCA_021786265.1 of Chloroflexota bacterium. The sequence continues at coordinate 2,025 of JAJYNP010000078.1, read as the reverse complement.
GGCGACCGGTGCGCCCGATGAGCACGGGCGGATCGAGCCGCTGGTGCTCGACGTGCGCGATGTGGACGGCACGCGGGTGAGTGTCGACGCGGCGGTCTCCCGCCTCGGGCGCATCGACATCCTGGTCAACAACGCCGGCCTGGGCGCGAACCACGACGCGATCGACGTCACCGAGGCCGACTGGGACGAGATGATGGCCGTGAATCTGCGGGGGCTCTTCTTCACCTCCCAGTCGGTGGCGCGCCACATGCTCGAGCGGGGCTACGGGCGGATCGTCAACATCGGGTCGCAGGCAGGCATCGTGGGCATCCGACGCCACGCCGTCTACTCGGCGAGCAAGGGCGGCGTGCACATGCTGACGAAGGTGCTCGCGCTCGAGTGGTCCGCGTCGGGCGTCACCGTCAATGCGATCGCCCCCACCTGGATCTACACGCCCGGCACCGCCGAGCGCCTGGACGATCCGGCGTTCCTGGCCGACGTGCTGGCCCGCATCCCGCTCGGCCGCGTGGGGACCACCGCCGACGTGGCCGCCGCCGTCGTGTTCCTGGCCTCCCGCGCCGCCGGCCTCGTGACCGGCGCGATCGTGCCGCTCGACGGGGGCTGGACCGCGCAGTAGGGACGCCGTGGAGCCGGCACCGCCGGCTGCGTCGCGCCGGGCGACACTCGCGCCGGCCGGCTCGAACCGCTCGCAGCCGGCAACCCCCACGCCGGCCGGCTCGAACCGCTCGCGGCCGGCAACCCCCGCGTTTGGCAAGCCCGCGCCCGGCAACCCCGAGCCCGGCGCCCGGCAACCCCGAGCCCGGTGCCCGGCAACCCCGAGCCCGGCGCCCGGCAACCCGCGTCCGGCTACAAGCCGCTCGGGCAACCCTGCGATTCTTGCACCGGGGGAACGCTATCCGACGCCGGGCCGCTGTTTCCTGCAGAACTTGCACCCGGGGAACCGTATGTTGAACCCGACCGTGCCGCCACCCCCGGCGCGCGGTTCCCGGCCGTGATTCCGGCCCGACCTGAACGGGGCGCAACGAGGCGGCATGGCTCGGGTCCCGTGGATGGCTCGCATCTGGTCGCAGGACCCCACATAGCTTTCCGGTGGTGCAAGTTCTGCAGGTTCGGCCGGCGCACGAACGTCCGGCGCGACAACCCCCAGCGCGGGAACGTCCGGCGCGGGAACCTCTGGCGCGGGAACCTCTGGCGCGGGAACCTCTGGCGCGGGAACCTCTGGCGCGGGAACCGCCATCGACGCCTGTCGAGGCTCGTGCTGGCGGCCTCGCTCGTGCCGCCGGCCTCGCTCGTGCCGCCGGCCCCGTGATCGGCGCGATCCTGTCGGTCGATGGGGGCTGGACCTCGCAGTGAGTCGCGCCGAGCCCGCCCCCCCACCGCGCCGAGCCCGGCCCCACCCGGGCCGGGCTCGGCCCCACCGCTACGCTGCCGCCGGCACCGACGTGCGGCCCGCCGATCGCTCGAGGAGCCAGTAGATCGCGCCTGCCACCACGAACCCCACGACGTACGTCACGTCGGCACCGCCCAGCGCGTTGGCCGCGGGGCCCACGTACAGCGTCTGGTTGAAGAACGGAATCGAGACCACGAAGCCCACCACCAGCGCGATCAGCGCGTTCCGTCCCGACGGCAGCCGCGCGAAGTCCGCCACCCGCCGCACGTCGAACCGGCCGCCCCGCATCCGCCAGTCGACCAGCACGATGGCGGCCCAGGGGCCGATCCAGTACGTGATCAGCAGCAGGTAGTTCTCGAACGTCGACTGGAAGTTGCCGTAGTACAGGTACAGGGTGGCCCCGAAGCTCAGCACCCCCACGATGCCGGCCGAGAGGGGACGCCAGATGCGCACGCCGGCGGCCAGCAGCGAGAGCGAGCCGGTGTAGTCGTTCATCGCGTTGACCGCGACCGTGCCGAAGAAGATCGCCACCATGGCCAGTACGCCAATGACGTTCGCCCCGCCAACGATCTGGTAGATCTGGTGGGTCGCGTCGGCGGTGGAGTTGCCCAGCGCGTTCGTGACCGCCAGCCCCA
>JAJYNP010000095.1 GCA_021786265.1 Chloroflexota bacterium | reverse complement strand
GACCAGAGCCATGCCGGCCGCCGCGCTGAAGACGATCGCGAGCCCCTGCTGGAAGGGACTGGAGATCAGCGCCGGGAAGAACGCCTTTCCGGTGAGGATCGCCGCCTGGGTCGCCGGCAGCGCGTGAAGGACCTGCGGCGGCAGCAGGGTCGCCACCGGGTTGTAGCCGAGCAGGGCGCCGAACAGGCTCGCGGTGGGCGGCAGCGCGGCGATCTGGTGCGCCACGCTCGCCGGGACGTCGTGCGCGACCAGCCCGCGGAAGAGCGTGCCGGGCAGTGACGCCGAGAGGCCGGCGATCATCAGCGAGAAGAAGATCCCGATCGACAGCACGGTGGCCGAGTTCTGGAACGTGGCGCGCATCCCCGCCGCGACACCGCGCTGGTGCGCCGGCACGCTGCTCATGATCGCCGCGTTGTTGGGCGAGTTGAACATGCCGTTGCCGATCCCGATCCCGATGAGCGCGAGGGCGAAGAGCGGGTACGGGAAGTTCACCGGCAGGCGCGTCAGGGCCAGGAATGCGGCGGCGGCCACCAGCATGCCGCCCGTCGCGAACGGCCGGGCGCCGAACCGGTCCGAGAGGAAGCCCGAGAGCGGGCCGGAGATGAGGAAGCCGCACGTCAGCGGGAGCATGTAGATGCCCGCCCACAGCGGGGTGTCCGCAAACGAGTAGCCGTGCAGGGGCAGCCAGATGCCCTGCAGCCAGATCACCAGCATGAAGTTCAGACCGCCTCGCCCGATGGCCGCCAGCAGCGTGGCGAGGTTGCCCGCCGCGAAGGCGCGGATCCTGAAGAGGTCCAGGCGCAGGAGCGGCGCGGCAACCCGGCGCTCGAACAGCAGGAACGCCAGGAGCAGCAGGCACCCTCCGCCGATGAGCCCGATGACGAAGGGGTTGGTCCAGCCCATCGATTGCGTGCCGTACGGCTGGATGCCGTAGGTGACCCCGACCAGGAGCGCCGTGAGGCCGACCGCGAACGTCAGGTTGCCCCGCCAGTCGATCGGCGCCCGGCTCGTGGAGCTCAGCTCCTCCAGCCGCAGGTAGGCCCAGATCGTCCCGATGATCCCCACCGGGACGCTGACGAAGAAGACCAGCCTCCAGTTGATGGCGGCCAGGATCCCGCCCACGACCAGCCCGATGAACTGGCCGGCGATCGCGGCGACGCCGTTGATGCCCAGGGCCAGGCCCCGCTGCCCGGGCGGGAACGCGTCGGTCAGGATGGCCTGCGAGTTGGCGAACAGGAAGGCGCCCCCCACCCCCTGGACGAGGCGCATGCCGATCAGCCAGAGCGCACCGGCGGAACCGCGGAAGGGTGTCGCCGCGAGCATGACGGAGCCGACCGTGAAGATCACGAAGCCGGCGTTGTACATGCGGACCCGCCCGTACATGTCCCCGAGGCGTCCGAAGGCCACCACCAGCACCGCGGTCACGAGCAGGTAGCCCATCAGGATCCACAGCAGGTAGCTGACGTTGCCCGGATCGAGCGGGTCCAGGTGGATGCCGTCGAAGATCGCCGGCAGGGAGATGATGACGATCGAGCCGTCGATCGCCGACATCAGGACGCCGAGGGTCGTGTTGGAGAGCGCGACCCACTTGTAGTTCGGGTCGTGGCGCCGCGTGGGGCGGCCCGTCATCGAGCCCTCACGTCAATCGTCGTCGCGCACCGGGTCGAGCGCCAGGCTGAGGGGCGCGGGGCGGACGTCCGGCGCGCTGCCCGCCAGCAGCTCGGCCTCGAGCTGCTCGGCCTCCAGCTCGTCGTGGACATAGCGTCCGCCGCGAAGCCAGGAGGCGGCTGCCGCCACCAGGAAGATGACGATCGAGAAGATCGACACCACGACCACGCCATCGTGGAATGGACCCGCAATGAGCGAGGGGAAGAAGCTCGTGCTCACGAGGCGCCCGGCATCCGCGGCGGGAAGCGCGGAGAGCACCTTCGGGCCGAGCAGGGTCTGCAGGGGGTTGTAGCCCAGGAACGCGGCGAACAGGTAGCCCACTGCCGGGAGGTGAGACAGGGTGGTCGCCACGCCGGAGGCGACGTGGTTGGCGGTGAGGCCGCCGTACATGGCGCCCGGCACGTTCGCCGAGAGACCCCCGATCATCAGCGTGAAGAAGACGCCGATGGAGAGCGGCATGCCGGTGTTCTGGAACGTCGCCCGCATCCCCGAGGCGGCGCCGCGATACCCCGCCGGCACGCTGTTCATGATCGCCGCCGTGTTGGGTGAGGCGAACATCCCGAAGGCCACGCCGTTGAGCAGGATGACCGCCGCGAACGCCGGGTAGGTGAAGTTCGCCGGCAGGATCATCAGGAGCGCGAACGAGAGGGCGGCCAGGAGCATGCCGCCGGTCGCGAATGGTCGCGCGCCGTGGCGATCCGAGAGCCATCCGGAGACCGGTCCCGCGATCACGAAGCCCACCGTGAGCGGCAGCATGTAGATGCCCGCCCAGAGCGGCGTCTGCTCGAACGTGTAGCCGTGCAGCGGGAGCCAGATCCCCTGCAGCCACATGATCAGCAGGAACTGCAGGCCGCCCAGCCCGATGGCACTCAGGAGGCCGGCGAGGTTGCCGGCACTGAAGGCGCGGATGCGGAAAAGCTCGAGGTTGAACAGGGGTGCCGTGACCCGCCGCTCGATCAGGATGAACGCGACGAGGAGAACCACCCCGCCCGCGATCGACCAGGCCACGAACGGGTTGCCCCAGCCCATCGCGGCGTTCCCGTAGGGCGCGATGCCATACGTGATGCCGATGAGCAGGAGACCCAGGCCCGCCGCGAAGGTGGCGTTGCCGGCCCAGTCGATGTGCGCCGGATGGCGCTCGCCGAGCTCCCGCAGGGCGACGTACGCCCAGATCGTCCCGACGATCCCCACCGGCACGTTGAGCAGGAACACCCAGCGCCAGTCGACCGAGGCGAGGACGCCGCCCAGGATGAGCCCGACGAAGGATCCGGCCTGGAAGGCGATCTGGTTGACGCCGAGCGCCATGCCACGCTCGTTGGAGGGGAACGCGTCGGTCAGGAGGGCTGCCGAGTTGGCCATCAGGAGAGCGCCGCCGACCGCCTGGACCATGCGCATCACGATGATCTCGACGGCGCCGGCCGCACCCGTACTCCAG
>JAJYNP010000212.1 GCA_021786265.1 Chloroflexota bacterium | reverse complement strand
CGATCGGCGAGCATCCGCGCCAGCTCGGCCGTCTCGTGATCCCGGCCGATGAAGCTCGTGACCTGGCTGGCGATGTTGGTCGGACCCGCGCCCGGTTGGCTCGCCGGTGAGGCCAGCAGATGATCGGGGTCACCCTCCAGGATTGCCGCTGCGACCTGGCGGAGATCCGGACCGGGCTCGATGCCGAGCTCCTCGGCGAGGACGCGTTCGCCCTCGCGGTACACGTGAAGCGCCTCGCCCTGGCGGCCGGCGCGGCAGAGCGCCACCATCAGTTGGCCACGCAGGCGTTCGCTGAGCGGATGACTGGAGACCAGCGCCCTGAGCTCGCCCAGCACCTCGGCATGGCGACCGCAGGCCAGGTCGGCCTCGACCCGATCCTCTATGGCCCTCAGGCGGAGCTCGTCGAGCCTGGCGATCGTCTCCTGAGCGAATTCCGCGTAGCCGAACTCCGCGAGCGCCGGTCCATGCCAGAGTGCCAGGGCAGGACCCAACAGTGCAGCGGCCCTGGCGGGCTCGCCGGCGGCGAGCGCCATCCGACCTTCTGCGACCCGTCGCTCGAAGCATGAGGCATCGATTGCGTCGGCCTCGGCTGCGAGGAGGTAGCCCGGCGATCGAGTCAGGATGCCGGCTCCGTCTCGCCCGGCGGCAGGCCGCAGGGCCCGTCGCAGCCTGGAGACCGTGGCCTGGAGGGCGTTGGCAGCGCCGTCCGGCGGTGTCTCGCCCCAGAGCTCGTCGATGAGGCGATCGGTCGAGACGACCGCATTGGCGTTGACCAGCAGGATCGCCAGCAGCGTGCGCTGACGGGCACCGATCACTGGGATCGGCTTGCCCTCGTCCAGGACCTCGAGCGGTCCGAGGATCCGGAACTCCATCCTCGCGTGCGTCCCGTCAGCGGTCCGTCAGTGTGCGGTCAGGTGACCATCCCATTATCGCCCGTGGGCCAAGTTGCCCGAGTGGAATCGGTGCCGCGCACCTCGCGCCGCACGACCTGAAGGGAGGCATCCATCATGCGACGACACGTCGCCATCGCGTTTCTCGCGTCCGTGCTGCTGGTCGGGGTGACCGCGCCATCGGTATCGGCCCGGGCGGTGCAGACCGAGTTCGCGGGCGTCTACTTCCCGGCGGGCATGCCAGGCACCGGAACCACCTGCCCGTACACCTGGGTCGCCCCGGCCTTCTGCGTCGTGGACCCCGGTTCCTGGACCGCATTGGCCGATGGGCGCTGGCGCATCCGGGACATGACGGTGTTCGAGCTCGCGTTCAGCTGGAGCGCCGATGACCCAACCCAGGTCGAGCCGCGCAAGACCGGCTACGACGTGGTGACCGCCAACGCGAACCTGGACGCCACGCTGAGCGGCCCAACCTGGGGCACGTGGATGCTCTACAGCTTCGCCGATGAGCTGATGTTCACCGGGACCTTCACCGGCACCTTCGAGAACGGCATCCCGGCCGTGCACTTCGTCGGGCAGGGAACCGGACCGTATGAGGGTCAGCACATGTGGGGCGACATCGGTCGTGTCCCGGATCCCTACAACATGTTCGGCCACCTCCTGGAAACGGGGACGCCGTAGATCGAGGGCGGTCGTCTAGGCCAAGGGCCACGGCAACCGCGACCCTTGACCGTTGCAGCACAGGTCCGAGGAACGCCCTTCCATCGACACTGCGACGAAGCTGCGCTCAGGGGGCCCTGTCGAACGGTGAGTGGCCTTCGGGCCGGGAGGTAAGTCCCATGTTGCGGTTCATTGCGGTCCATCCCGTCGTCTTCAGCGAGGAGCAGCTCCGGCCGCTGACCAATGAGCAGCTGCCGCAGGGGGTGACGTGGCACAGCACCTTCTGCGCCTTCGCCGACGACAAGAGCTTCTGCCACTGGCATGCGCCGACCAAGCAGACGCTCCTGGACCTCTTCGCCAAGTACGAGATCCCCTACGAGGCCGTCTACGAGGTCCGTCGCTTCGATCCGGCGACCGGCCGGCTCGAGGCCCAGCCCTCTGAGGAGAAGGTCGCCGAAGCGGTCTGAGGCCACGGCGTGTGCTCGCCGGAGGCAGGCACCACGCGCGGATCTGCCTCCGGCGGCTGCTGGGTGGGTGCGTGGTTTGCGCGTCAGCGGGTACGCAGCGCAGCCAACACCGGCTCGATCTCAGTAACCGACGGCCGAACCGCCCCCGTGGTGGTCCGCACCGTCGCGTATCGGCATTGGCGCGTGCTCAAAGGTGGCGGTGCAGCCCAGCCTCGCCGTAGCGCGAGCGCAGAAGCTTCTTGTCTGGCGATGGGATGGCGCTGTTGAGCCGTGGCGCGAGGCTTGCACCTAACCGTGGTACCGTGGTACCGTGCCGTCGAACCCACGAAGCGGAGCCGCCATGACCATCAGAGCGCGCACTCTGCGGCTGCCGGTCGACCAGGCCGAGGCGCTGGAGGCGATCGCCGACATCGACGAGGTGTCCATCAACGAGGAGATCCGGCGGGCGATCGCCGCCCACATCGAGGCTCGCCGCTCCGATCCTGACTTCCGACGGCGCCTAGAGGCCAGCATCGAGCGCAACCGGGAGATCCTCGAGCGCCTCGCTCGGTGACGGCCTATCTCGAGTTGGCCGACTACCTGCTGATCGCCGAGGCGGTCCTCGGGCTGCCGGCCGAGGCGATCGCCAACTTCAATCGGATCGGTCTGGCCGCCTCCGCGCTGGCCGCACCGCAGGCTGGCTTCGGTGGCGTCGAGGCCTATCCGGCTTCGCGACCAAGGCAGCGGTGTTGTGCTGGCACCTCGTCAAGAACCATCCGCTCCCCGACGGCAACAAGCGCAGCGCCTTTCTCGCCACGGTCGAGTTCGTCGAGCGCAACGGCCGAACCTGGGTCGCGGCACCCGACGACCCGGGCGAGACCGACCGCGTGCTCCGGGGCATCGCGAGCGGCGACGTCAGCGAGGCAGAGTTCCGCGATTGGATCGCCCAGCGCTGCGGGTGAGGCCGTTATCCGCGCTCGAAGGCCGCGCGGTCAGCCCGCGCGAGAGAGCCATCGATCGGCCCCAACCAAGGCGCAACTGAGCCTTCTTGAACGGACGCTAAGCTTGCCATTTAACGCCCGTCAGGCGGCCCTCTTGAGCGCCGGGTAG
>JAJYNP010000367.1 GCA_021786265.1 Chloroflexota bacterium | reverse complement strand
CGCGGGGATGGTCCCGGTCTGGGTCCAGATGCGCCTCTACGACAGCTTCTCGCCCGGCTACGGCTACGAGGCGATCGCGGTGGCGCTGGTGGGCAAGAACTCGGCGATCGGCATCTTCCTGGCCGGACTGCTGTACGGCGCCATGATCCACGGCTCGGTGGCCATGCAGGCCAATGCCAACATCTCGGGCTTCCTGGTCCAGATCCTCCAGGCGCTGGTCCTGTTCTTCGTCGGGGCCGAGATGCTGATCCGCTGGCTCCTGAAACGGGGCGGCCTGCGCAGGCTCGCGGAGGCCGCATCCTGATGGACATCATCGGGACCTTCGGTACCATCTTCGCCCGGCCGGATCTCTGGGCCGGCACGCTGCGCTTCGCGGCCCCGCTGACCCTCGCCGCCCTCGGGGGCGTGATCTCCGAGCGCTCCGGGGTGGTCAACATCGCGATGGAAGGCATGATGCTGGTCGGCGCCTTCTTCGCGGTGCTCGTCGCGGCGGCCACCCACGACATCGTGCTGGCCACGCTGGCGTCGATCCTGTGCGGCGGCCTCATCGCGGCCATCCACGGCGTCGCCTCGATCCACCTGCGAGCCAACCAGATCGTGTCCGGCATGGCGATCAACCTGCTGGCACTCGGCCTCACGAGCTTCCTGATGTTCCGCTTCTACGCGACCAGCGGCACTCCGTCGGACATCCCGGCGCTCCCCGACATCAAGATCCCGGTGGTGAACGGCATCCCGTTCGTGGGGGCCGTGATCGGCGACCTCAACATCGTGGTCTGGCTGTCGATCCTGGCCGTCCCGATCACCTGGTGGTTCCTGTTCCGTACCAGGCTCGGCCTGCGCATCCGCGCGGTCGGGGAGCATCCGCGCGCCGCGGACACCCTGGGCATCTCGGTCTTCGGGGTGCGGTACCTCTGCGTGATCCTGAGCGGCCTGCTGTCGGGCCTCGGCGGGGCGTACCTCGCGCTCAGCGTGGCGCACTCCTTCAGCGACAACATGACGAGCGGCGCGGGCTTCATCGCCCTGGCGGCCATGATCTTCGGGAAGTGGCACCCGGTCGGTGCATTCCTGGCCTGCCTGCTGTTCGGGTTCGGCCAGTCGCTCGGCATCAACCTGCAGGGCACCGGCTTCCCCGACCAGCTCGTGGCCGCGACGCCCTACGTGCTGACCGTCGTGGCGCTGGCCGGGTTCGTGGGCCGCGCGATCGCCCCGGCCGCCGACGGCGTGCCCTACGAGGTGGGCGAATGACCGCGCTCGCGGCCGGCGAACCGGCGGCCGCGACCACCCGGGCCGACGGCGCCTACCTGCAGATGCGGGGCATCACCAAGGCCTTCGGAAGCCTCCTCGCGAATGATCGGGTGGACCTCGCCGTCCGCGACCGGGAGATCCACGCCGTGGTCGGCGAGAACGGCGCCGGCAAGACGACCCTCATGAACATCCTCTACGGCCTGATCCATCCCGACGAGGGCGAGATCCTCATCGACGGGCAGCCGGTACGGATCCGGGGACCGCGGGATGCGATCGCGGCGGGCATCGGGATGGTGCACCAGCACTTCCAGCTGGTGCCGGTGATGACGGTCGCCGAGAACGTGGTGCTCGGGCAGGAGCCCGGCGGGATCAGGCTGGACCTCGGTGCCGCGGTCCGCGAGGTCCGGGATCTCTCCCAGCGCTTCGGATTGATCGTGGATCCCACGGCGCGGGTGGAGACCCTCCCGGTCGGCCTGCAGCAGCGCGTCGAGTTGCTGAAGATCCTGTTCCGGGGCTCGCGGCTCCTGGTGTTCGACGAGCCGACGGCGGTGCTGACGCCCCAGGAGACGGACGAACTGTTCGAGATCCTGCGCGGGCTGGTCGCGGGCGGGAAGACCGTGATCCTCATCACCCACAAGCTCAACGAGGTCATGGCGATCTCGGACCGCGTCACGGTGCTGCGACAGGGCCGCAACGCCGGCGTCCTCGACACGGCCCGGACGTCGCCCGCGGAGATCGCCCGGGCCATGGTGGGGCGCGAGGTCCTGCTGCGCGTGCAGCGCGACGCGGCACACGTCGGATCGGAACGCCTGCGCCTCGAGGGCGTGAAGGCCGACTCGGACCGCAAGCTGCCGGCCCTGCTCGGCGTGGACCTGTCGGTCCGGTCGGGCGAGATCGTCGGCATCGCGGGCGTCAGCGGAAACGGGCAGCTCGAGCTGGCCGAAGTCCTCGCCGGGCTCCGCCCCGTGACCGAGGGCCACGTGTATCTCGAGGGTGAGGACGTGCGCCAGCAGAGTGCGGCCGAGCGCCGCGCCAGGGGGCTCGCCTACATCCCCGAGGACCGGCACGCTCGGGGCCTCGTCCTCCCGTTCGACGTCAAGGACAACCTGATCCTCGGTTCCCAGTCGCGGCCTCCGTTCGCGGTGCGCGGACAGCGCAACTCGGCGGCGGTGGAGAAACGCGCGGGGGATCTCATCGCCCAGTTCGACATCCGGCCGCCCAACCCGGACGCGGCCGCATCCTCGCTCTCCGGCGGCAACCAGCAGAAAGTCGTCGTCGCGCGCGAGCTGGCTGAGGAGCCCAAGGTGCTCGTGGCGGCGGAGCCGACGCGCGGTCTCGACGTGGGGGCCACGGAGTTCATCCACCGCGAGCTGATCGAGAAGCGCGATGAGGGCCTGGCGATCCTGCTGATCTCCAGCGAGCTCGACGAGATCTTCTCGCTCTCCGACACGATCGCCGTGATCTACCAGGGACGCATCGTGGAGACGTTGCCGAGTGCCACCGCGGACCGGGAGCGCGTGGGGCTGCTGATGGCGGGGGGATCGGCCGAGGAGGCGATCCCCACTGCCGCGCAGATCGCGGAGGCCGCGGCGCAACTGGCGGCCGCGGGACACGCCGCAGGGGGCCACGCCGGTTCGGGGCAGGCCTCGCCCGATGGGACACCCGGCACTCCCCAGGAGGGCGGCAGCTGACCCGACGGCTGCCGCCCGTCGGCCCGCACGACGTACCGGGCTGGCGTGTCCTGGCGGCGCTGGGGATCGTCTACGTCGTGTGGGGCTCCACCTACCTCGCGATCCGGGTCATGGTGGAGAGCCTCCCGCCACTCCTCAGCGGCGGGATCCGGTTCGTGGTCGCGGGCACGATCCTGGCTGTCTCGCTGGCTCTCCGG
>JAJYNP010000369.1 GCA_021786265.1 Chloroflexota bacterium | reverse complement strand
CACCGCGCAGGCGGGTGCGCTCAACGGACCGGACGGACGGCCGCTGATCGCGTACCTCAAGCCCGGCGCCTTCGAGCAGCTGGCGGCCGCGCTCGGCTTCAACGGCCGCTACATCTACACGTACACGTTCTACGACGTGGGGCCGAACAGCGTGGCCGCGTGGCCGTCGCTCCACATGGGGTACGCGACGCTCTCGTTCCTGGTCCTCCGGCGCGCCTTCGGGAGGATCGGCTGGGCGGCGTTCGCGTATGCGCTGCTCGTGGCGTTCTCGATCATGTACACGGGCGATCACTGGCTCATCGACGTCATCGGCGGGGCGGCCTTCGCCTACGTCTCGTACTACGCGGTCGTCCACGGGCCGGCTCGGGTGAGGGGCTGGCTGGCGCAGATGCGAGACGACGGCGCCGCCGCATCCGCGACGGGCGGGCTGCGGAGGCTGCTCCGGGCGCCCGGCGAGGCGATCGTGTGGCCACGTGTCGTCGCGGGGCTCGTCGTGGCCGCGGCGGGCATCTGGGCGGTCGGCGCGATGGAGCACGCGGGGCAGGCCTACACGCCGCTCTTCCTCGTCCCCTGGGCGGTGTTGATCGCCGGATCGTGGCTGGCAGCCGCGGGGCTCATCCGCCGATGACGACCGAGCCCGATGCGACAGCTGACCGGGACGCGTCCCGCATCAACTGCGAGCGACAATCAGGCCGAGAGCAGGAGGTTCATTTCCCATGTTCGTGAACATCGTCGAGTTTCCCGCGATCGCCGAAGGGCACGACGAGGACTTCGTGGCCTGGTTCGCGGCTTCGAACGAAGCCTTCGGCGGCGTTCCCGGCTTCATCTCGCGGCAGCTCCTGAGGCCGCAGGACGGACAGGGCGGGTACGTCGCGATCGTCGTGCACGAGAGCGCGGACACGTTCAGGCGCATGCAGCAGAGCACGGAACGCAGCCAGGCGTGGGAGCGGGTCAGCAGCTTCCTGACCGGGACCCCCCAGCCGCGGTTCTTCGAGGTCGTGGTGGGCTAACGCTGGTTCGCAATCGGGTCGGCGACCGGCAGGAACGAGGGGTCAACGCGGTCAGGGCGCGGTCGGCGGCGGGCGACGCGCTCTGCGATGGCGGCGGTCGCGATGGACGCCGTGAGAAGCAGGACTCCCATCGCGATCGCGCTGTCCGACCAGAACTGCTCGGGAAAGAGCTGCACCAGGCGCTCGGTGCGGGGATCGAACGAGAAGTTGCCCTCCGGGAAGGCGACCAGGTGGAACGCCAGGAACGCCGTGTCGAATGACACCACGACCCACGCGCCCAGACCGACGACCGCCAGGGCGAGGGCGGCGGCGCCACGCGACACGCTCCGCCAGGCCCACGGCCGGTGCCGGTTGGGCACGACCAGGACCAGCAGCGCGGCCAGCGCGATCGCCACCCCGGCTCCGAACGCAACGAGCACACCGCGAACGTCCGCCATGTGCGAGCGCTCGGAAGCGTCGAGCACCGGCTGGCCGCCCACGGCCACAGCGAACGACGGTGGCCCGGCTACCAGGTCGGAGACGATGCTGCCGGTGACGCGCCTGACCTGGTCCGGCGGGAAGCCGGTGAGCGCCGGCACCCCGCTCCGCTCCTGCTCGAAGCCGATCCAGGCGGGCGTGAGCAGGAGTGCCAGCGCCGCCCCGACGATCACGATCGGGGTGGCGACGGCGACGAGAAACGCGGCGACGAGCGGGGTTCGCTCAGCGCCAGGCACACTCGGGGAGTGGCCGGCATTCGTCACGCCCGCGTCCGCACGTCGGCCTTCGCCGACCTTCGTCACGCCTGCGTCCAGACGTCGACGTTCCTCCTGCCGGTGGCCGCCGCGGTGATCGCCCGCTCGCCGGAGAGGGAAGGCCCGGTGGCGCGATACGCCGCGTGCGACGCCGAGACGGTCAGCGTGCCGAGCATTGTCGGGTTCTCCTTCCCGCCGCAGCAGGTGTCGCAGTACACCCGGTACGTGCCGGCTTCGCTCGGAGCGGAGAACGCGAGCGTGCCGGTGTCCTCTGGACCGACCTTCAGGTCGATCCCCAGGGCATCGATCGCGAACTCATGCCACCCGCCGCCGTCGAGATGCAGCGGGTTGTCCATGCTCGTCAGCTCGAGCCGGACGATGTGATTGGCCCTCACGGTCAACGCTGTGGGTTCGAAGCCGGCCATGCTCATGTGGACGTCAAGTGTCGTGACATCCGCCACCGGCGGGCTTGCCGTCGTCGCGGGCGCAGCCGATCGCGCCGTGGTCAGGGTCGGGTTCGGTGTTGCCGGGCCCTGGAGGCGGGTTGACATGAGCACGCCCGCCGCGAACGCCACGACGACCACAAGCACGGCGAACGCTCGGCCGTCGGCGCCACGAAACCGCCGGTTCATCGGTGCGTGCCTCCTGCCGCGCCCTGAGGCCGAGATGTCGACGCGCGGCGCAGGCGCCGCTGCCGACATGCCGTCTCAGCCTTTCGGCTCCGCCCGCCGGTGAGGGAGCGCCGGCGGGCGACAGATACACGGTGACCGATGCGCCTGAGAACAAGCTGGGTGCACGCTGTGAGTCGTCGACTTCGATGCGTGGCAGAACAGCGCCAGCGGCCATGAACCGCCGGTCAGTGCACGTCGGTCAGCACGCGCGGGTCCGAGCCGCGGCACGACGCGTGGCGTCGCCGCCCCGTACCGCTCGCACAAACTCGCTCGAGGGTGACCCCTGCGGCGTTATTGCGGCGGTGAGCCGGAACTGGCGACGCAGGATTGGCAGCCGGATCGACCGACCACAGCCTGCCCGGCTTGAATGACGCGAACGCCGCGTCCCCTCTACGCCCGACTGGGTCTCGGCCAGCCGTACACCGCCGACCTGGTCAGGGTGAAGCGGAGGCGCGTCGCCCGAGACGGTTGATCGTGGGAACGGACGCGGCCGACCTCCTGTCCCGCATGGGACCCCTGGGCCCGCGGACGCTGCGTCATCGGCATGACGCATGAGCCACGCGTCGCGCGCTCGTGCATGTGCGCGCGCTTTGCTGGGCGACCAGCCCCTCGGGCGCCTCCGCGCACGAACAGGCTCACAGGAACAACCGCGGGTTCACGAACGAGCCGTTCAGCTGAACCTTGAAATCGAGATGGGCCCCGGTGCTGTTGCCGGTGTTGCCCTCGTAGGCGAT
>JAJYNP010000155.1 GCA_021786265.1 Chloroflexota bacterium | reverse complement strand
CGACCGGGCTCACCTATCTCCGCACCCGTTACTACGACCCGAGCCTGGGGCTCTTCATCAGCCGCGACACGTGGCCGGGCTCGACGACGTCACCTCAGACGCTCAATCGGTACGTCTACGTCACCGGCAACCCGACCACCTACGCCGACCCGAGCGGTCACTGCGTCGTCGACACCGTCGCTGACGTTGCATTCATCACCTACGACGTGATCTCGCTGGTCTTCGGGCCGGAGAAGGAACGAGAGACGAATGTCATCGCGCTCGGAGCTGACACCGCCAGCGCCCTAACCCCCTGCTTCGCCGGGGCGGGGGGCATCGTTCGGGTGACCCGCGCCGCAACCAAGACATGGGACCTTCCGTATTGGAAGAAGGTCACAATCGACACGGCGCACATCCTGGAGCGGCATGTCCCCGAGGCCAAGTATGCGGCAGGGAGGACCGTGTTTCCGAACATGACCGAGGGCGCCATCGAAGCGGCTGTTCGCCAGGCGTATCGCTACGGGGAGAAGGTGGCCGTGCAGGGCGACCGGGTCCTCGTCCGTGGTCAGTCGAAAGGGCTCACGATCGAGATGGTGGTGAACAAAATCACGAACGTTATCGAGACGGCTTATCCGGTGCCCTGATGAAGAGCGCTCGGTTGGAGCTCGACACTACGAGCGTCGAGCGCTCGGGGGCGGGTCTCGTTATTGCCGGGATCCGCCTCCACGTCGACGGCGTCTCTTTTCCGAGCCACATCTGGACTGACTTTGCCGTGGTCGTGCTGCTATGGTGGGCCGACGCTGCGATGAGTGCTCTAAACGGAGACCTTGGCACCCACGAGATACGGTTCCTGGAAGGACCGTTCCTCGTTCGACTCACCCCGAGGACAGGGGGAGCCTGGCACTTGGCACTGGTGGACAACTTCCTTGTGCCTCAGATTCGCTTTGAGGGGACCGTTCGTCCGGCCCCGCTGCTGCGCAGCCTCGTTGCCGCGTCCGATGTCATCCTCGCGCTTTGCCGAGACCGCGGGTGGGAGTCTCGTGACTCGGCGAGGTTGGAATTGACCATCTCAAGGCTGCGACCGCGAGTTCCGACCGCGTGGACTGAGATCGATGACCGAGCCTGACGCCGGGCCCAGACGCAGGGCTGACGCATCGCTCGTCGTCCTGAGCGACAAGCTGTCCGCCGCCGATCTGCAGGCCATGATCGGCCTCGCGCCTGATCGCTCATGGCAGAGTGGCGACCCGATTGGGCGATCCGGGCGCGCACGACAGCGGTTCTCAGGGTGGCGTGTAGATGTTGCGCAAAGTGAGCAAACAGCGGAGTCGCAGATCTCGACGCTGTTTGACCGGATTCGCGCAGTTGAGGGGCATATTGCGGCCGTCGCTTCCGACCCCCGCGTTCACAGCGTGGCGCTGTGGGTCACAGCCGAGGGCGATAGGTTCGCTCTCGAGCTAGCACCTTCTCGCCTAATGGACATCGCGCGGCTGGGTGCAACGCTGAAGGTCAACGCCTACGACATTGGCTACGTTTAAGCCGAACTTCCTCCGCCAACGGGGCGATCTGAACTCGATTCCGCCTGGAATGGCGGGTGGTGTTGGCTACACGGAGCCGGGCGTTCGCGCTCATCGGGGTCTCGCCCGCCCGCGTGTAGTCAGAACGCCGCAGCCCGGCGAGCCCGATCTGATCTCAAATGTGCCCGAATTCCGCTGGAAGTTCGGGGTTGGGAGCTGGCGCGGTGGCGTTGAACGGCGGTAGGCCCCGGCGCACAGCCCCGGCGTTTCCGCCGGGTGCCCAGGTCCGGTGACCGTGGCCACGCTCCGGTTCCAGCTCCCTACCCGACCGCGACCGAAGAAGGTGGCGCAGAACGCCCAGGCGTCCTCGAGCGAGCCGAAGCGGTCGGGGAAGCCGGGCCGGTACTTGAGCGTCCGGAACTGGGCCTCGGAGAACGGGTTGTTGTCGCTGAGGTGGGGGCGGGAGTGGCTCCGCTCGATGCCGCGGTCGGCGAGCAGAAGCGCCACGGGCTTGGAGCGCATCGACGTCCCCCGGTCGGCGTGGATCGTGAGCCGCCCGGGTTCGATCCCCTCCTTGGCGGCGGTCTCGGCGATGAGGCGCTCGGCGAGGACCGCGCTCTCGCCTGTGGCGACCATCCAGCCGGGCACGTACCGACTGACCACGTCGAGGATCACATAGAGGTGGTCGTGAGTCCACTTCGCGGGGCCCCGAAGCTTGCTGATGTCCCAGCTCCACAGCTCGTTCGGGCGGGTCGCGAGGAGCTCGGGCCGCCCGCGGCGGCTCGGGCTTATCACGTACCCGGGGTCGCAATAACACGCCGCCTCATACCCGGATTCCCCTCGGGGCCGACGCCGCGGTTGCGAAGGACCTCAAGAACGTCCGCCGCGGGCAGGCCGCGTTCGGCGAGGAGCACGAGCGCGTGGTAGAGGAGGTCGGCAGTCTCCTCGGCGAGGTGGTCGCGGGCGGGCGTCCGGTCGGCGCCCGAGGCATCGGCGGCCGCGTCGTCCTTCGCCGCGAGGAGCACCTCGGTCGCCTCCTCGGTGACCTTCCGAGCGACCGCGTCGACACCGCCGGCGAGGAGGCGGGCCGTATAGGAGGCATCCGGGCTGGCGGCGCGGCGGGACTCGATCGTCGCCCAGAGGTTCTCGAGCCAGGCGAAGCCCTGCGCCGCGCGCTCGGCCGGTGCACCGCTGGACGGCGCGCCGTCGGCGTCAAAGCAGCCGCGGGTCCCCCGGTGGCAGGTCGGCCCCGCGGGCTCGGCCGTCACGAGGAGCGCGTCGCCGTCGCAGTCGAGCGCAAGCCCGCGCAGCCGGAGGATGTTGCCGCTCGTCTCGCCCTTGCGCCAGAGGCGTCCGCGAGAGCGCGAGTGGAAGTGGACCTCGCCGGTCGCGAGCGTCGCCGCGAGCGCCTCGCCGTCCATCCAGGCGAGCATGAGGACACGGCCATCCGTCTCGTCCTGGACGATCGCCGGCACGAGCCCGTCGGGACCGTGGCGCACGGCGGCCGGATCGAACGCCGGTCGCTCGCTGATGGGCACGCTCGCCGGCACGAGCCGGATCGGCAGCCCGGCCGCGGCCATCGCGGCCTTCACATCGGCGATCGAGTGGATCCGCCGATGGAAGATCGAGGCCGCGAGGACGGCGTCAGCGCCCCCCTCGA
>JAJYNP010000335.1 GCA_021786265.1 Chloroflexota bacterium | reverse complement strand
TCGGCTGCCTGATCAGCGGGGATTCGTACGGGGTCCCCACGTCGCTCCCCTGGGCGATCGTCTACCGCAACCCCGGCGCGATGGCCCCGCTCGGCGTGCCGCTCCAGCCGACCCAGGTCTACGAGGCGCTCGCCGTGGGGCTGCTGTTCGTTGGCCTGGTTGCGGGCCGGGGACGTCTCGAGCGCATGGGAGCCGGCGCAACGGCCGGCGTGTATCTCGTGGGTCTCAGCGTCATCCGCTTCGCGCTCTTCTTCCTCCGCGACGAGCCGCCGGTGCTGCTCGGGCTCAAGACGGCCCAGTGGCTGGGCATCGGCATCGGCCTGGCCGGAGCCGCTGCCCTGGTCGCGGTCTACCGAAGGCGTTCGTCCATTCCAGTCCGCACCCTACCGGAGGTCGCCTGAGCATGATCGACCGTGAAGACGCCTGGCATCCGTCACCGCCCCGGGCCATGGGCCACGGCCCGCAGCATCCCGAAGCGGGCGAACGGTCGAACGCGGTGCCCGGGCTCCCGGTGGCTGCCCAACACACGCGTCGGCCCGGCCGCGTCGTGATCGTCGGCGCGGTGGTGCTGCTGGGCCTGGCCCTGCTCGCCGCCGGTGTTCCCACGTCCACGTTGATCACGCTCGGCGTGCTCGGGGGGTGCCTGGGCATGCATCTGTTCATGGACCACGGCTCGCATGGCGGCCATGCCCACCCGCCGGTGGAGTCGACCGGTGCCGGGCAGCCCGTGCCCCACACCGGCGCCGTGCAGGCCGGCGGGAGCAGCGATCGGTAGCCCTCCTCACCGGTCGCCGCGGCCGGGATGACGGCCTCTCGCCTTCCCGAGGGGCCGTCATCCGGCTTCTCCGCGAGGTCTCAGGCGCCCGTCATGTGCATCTCAGGTGCGGCCCGGATCCTGTGGACGGATCGGTGCGGCGCGCCCGCGCCGGTCCGCCAGCAGTCGAAGGCGCGACGTCACCACAGGATCGACCATGACAGAACACACCGCCACACGCCCCGCGGCCGCACCGGCGTCCGCGAGGCCGCCCACCATGGCGTCGGGCGCGCTGGGGGCTACCGCCACCTCCGCGGCGTCCGATGCGCGCCAGGCCGAGCGCCAGGCCGAGTACCGCACCCTCATGCGCAAGTGGTGGTTCGGCGCCGCGATCGGCACCCCCACCATGGTGCTCTCGTACCCCTGGCTCATCCCGGGCCTCCGGGACCTCTTCCCCATGGGAAGCCAGCAGCTCTGGTTCCTGTGGGCGCTGATGGGCGTGGGCTCGTTCGCGGTCATCGCGTACTCGGGGAACCAGTTCTTCACCGGCGCCTGGGAGGCGCTCCGGCACCGCTCGGCGAACATGCACACCCTGATCGCGATCGGGACCGGCACGGCGTGGATCTACTCCACCGTCGCGCTGCTCTTTCCGCAGATCTTCCCCTCCCGAGCAATGACCGACGTCTACTACGACGTGACGGTCGTCGTCACGGCCCTCGTCGTGCTCGGCATGGCCATGGAGGTCAAGGCCCGGGGACGCACGTCGGAGGCGATCGAGAAGCTGATCGGCCTCCAGCCGAAGACCGCGCGCGTCGTGCGCGATGGGCAGGAGCGCGAGATCGCCGTCGAGGATGTCGCGGTCGGGGACGTTGTCGTCGTGCGCCCGGGCGCCAAGGTGCCCGTGGACGGCATCGTCCTCGATGGCGCGTCGTCGGTCGACGAATCGATGATCACCGGTGAGTCGATGCCGGTCGCCAAGGGCGTTGGCGACGAGGTCATCGGCGCCACCATCAACGGCTCCGGCGCCCTGCGCTTCCGGGCCACGAAGGTGGGCGCCGACACCGCGCTCGCCACCATCGTCCGGATGGTCGGCGACGCGCAGGCCTCGAAAGTGCCGATCCAGCGCATCGTCGACGTCGTGTCGGGCTACTTCACGCCGACGGTCGTCATCCTCTCGATCCTGGGTTTCGTTCTCTGGTATGACTTCGGACCGACGCCCGCCTTCGCCTATGCGGTCGTGGTCAGCGTCACGACGCTCATCATCGCCTGCCCGTGCGCTCTCGGCATGGCCACGCCGATGTCGCTCACGACGGGGGTCGGTCTCGCCGCATCGCACGGGATCCTCATTCGCTCGGGCGACGCGCTCCAGGCGACCAGGAAGCTCGACACGATCGTCCTCGACAAGACCGGCACGATCACGCTCGGGAGACCGGCCGTCACCGACGTCGTGCCTGCTCCGGGCGTCGACGAGGCCGAGCTCCTGGCTCTTGCCGCAGCCGCCGAGCGCGATTCCGAGCACCCACTCGCGGCAGCGGTCGTGGCGGCGGCAGGTGACCGCGGGCTCGTGCCCGAGACTCCCAGCGCATTCGAGGCCGTGGCCGGGCATGGCATCCGGGCCACCGTCGGCGGGAGGCAGGTGCTGATCGGCAAGCCGGCCCTGCTCCAGTCGGCCGGGATCGACGTCCACATGCTCGAGGCGGATGCCGCGCGCCTGGCCGACCAGGCCAGGACGCCGGTCTATGTGGCCGCGGACGGACGCACCCTGGGTCTTCTCGGGATCGCCGATCCGGTCAAGCCGGACTCGCGCGACGCCGTGGCCGCGCTTCGCAAGCTGGGCCTGCGGGTCGTCATGCTCACCGGCGACAACCGGCGCACGGCCGAGGCCATCGCGCGGGCCGTGGGCGTGGACCAGGTGGTCGCCGAGGTCCTGCCGCAGGACAAGGCACACGAGGTCCGCACGCTCCAGCTCGAGGGGCGAACCGTGGCGATGGTGGGTGACGGCATCAACGACGCGCCTGCGCTCGCGCAGGCGAACGTCGGGTTCGCCATCGGGACCGGGACCGACGTCGCCATCGAGGCCTCGGACGTCACGCTCATCAGCGGCTCGCTGATGGGTGTGGTCGCCGCGATCGCCATCAGCCGGGCCACGATGCGCAACGTGACCCAGAACCTCATCGGCGCCTTCGTCTACAACAGCCTGGGCCTGCCGATCGCGCTCGGCGTCCTCTTCCCGTTCACCGGGCTGCTGCTCTCGCCGATCCTGGCTGCCCTCGCCATGTCGTTCAGCTCGGTCACCGTCATCAGCAACGCCAACCGCCTCAAGCGGTTCCGGCTCGAAGGAGTGGCCGCATGACTCCCGATCGGCTGCTCGTGACCCTGGTCGGCCTGGCGGCCATCGGGGGC
>JAJYNP010000226.1 GCA_021786265.1 Chloroflexota bacterium | reverse complement strand
CGCCGATCCCGGCTCCGACGTCAACCTATTTAGTGCCTACGCCTCACACCGTGAGACGAACGCCAATCGTGCTCAGACCAGGATCGATTCGTGCTCACGGCCGAGCGGACGGCCGTAGGAGCTTCGGCCTAGAGCGGCAGACCGGCCTCGAGGTGGGCCATGGCGGCGTCCATCAGCGCCAGGTAGTCGCCGTTCTCGCTGGCGGCGGCTGCGAACCAGGCGAACAGTCCCACCCCGATGACCGCCCCGACCAGGTTGCGCACCGCGAAGTCGTCCGCCGGCCGCCCCACCCGTTCGCCCAGCGCCTGCGCAAACGGCTCCATCGAGGCGACGATCCCGTCCATCATCCGCCTCCGGAGCTCGGGGACCGACAGGATGAGGTCGGCCCGTTCCTGCTGCTGTGCCATCCATTCGCCCGGTGAGGAGCCAAGCACGCTCTTCATGGCCGCCCTGAGCGCGCCGAGCGGGCTCAGTTCGGCAGGCTGCGCCCGGAACGCCTCGATGAGGATCGGGTCGAAGGGGTCGTAGAGCACGACGTCTTCCTTGGTGGGGAAGTACCGGAAGAACGTGCTGGGCGAGACCTCCGCCGCTTCCGCGATCCCCTCTACCGTGGTCTCGTCGTAGCCCTGCTCGCGAAACAGGCGGAGCGCGTGCTCCTGGATCAGCGCCCGTGTGCGGGCCTTCTTCCGTTCACGCAGGCCGGGCCTTGGTCTGTCACCCTCCGACTGCGACTTCACGTCCCCCTCCTTGCGATGGCGCCCCCGATGGTACAGGCGCCGCGGACCTGCCCGGGAGGAAGGCCAGCGCGAGCACGATGGCAACCACGGCCACGCCCGTGGCGAACCGCAGAGCATCGTCCATGCCGGCTACGAACGCGGCCCGCGCCGAGTCGAGGAGCGCGACCGACTTGACCTGCTGCGCGACGGCGAGGGCCCCGAAGACGCTCGCCTTCACCGCCCCCGCCGCGACCGCTGGCAGGCCTGCCACGTTCACCTGGCTCTGGTATGTCGAGTTCAGCACGCTCCCCAGGATCGATGCGCCGAAGGCCGGGCCGAGCTTGACCACCGCCTGCAGGAGCGCCGAGGCGACACCGCTCCGCTCGGCGTCGATCTCGACCAGGGCCGCAGACATGGCGGGGCCAAAGCCGAGGCCGGCCCCGGCCCCCACGACGAACGACCATGCCGCCATGAACGCATCGCCGCTCGTCGTGGTCATCGTCGTCCCGATCGCCGTGCCCACGACGACGACGGCGAACCCGAGTGCGACGGTGAGCTTCGCCTCGATGCGATTGACCAGGACGAAGAAGAGCAGGAGCCCGACGAGCATGCCGCCGACGACGGGCAGGAGACGGAACCCCGAGCCCTGCGCGTCGACGCCCATGATCGCCTGGAAGTACTGGGGCAGGGTGAACATCACGCCAAACAGCCCGAACACGCCGAACGCGGTGAGGACCACGCCCCAGGTGAAGCTGCGCGAGCGGAAGAGCGACAGGTCGACCAGCGGCTGCCCGCCGGGCCGTGCTGTGAGCCTTCGCTCCCAGAGCACGAACGCCACGAGGACGGCGAGGCCGGCGACGACCGGAACGATGGCGCTCGAACTGCCCCAGCCGTTGTCCCCCGCCTCCACGACGCCGTACATGAGGGCCACGAGCCCGGCGCTCGAGCACAGCACCCCGACGACGTCGATGCCGGGTCGCTCGGCCGATCGCGACTCCGGCACGAGCGCCACCACCGCGACCAGGCCGAGCAGGGCCACCGGCACGTTCATCAGGAAGATCCAGCCCCACCACACGTTGGTGAGCATCCAGCCCCCGATGATCGGCCCCAATGGCAGGCCGATGAAGTTGGCGGCGCCCCAGATCCCGACCGCCCGCTGGCGCTCCGTCTCGCCGAAGAGGACCGTGATGAGCGAGAGGACCATGACGATCAGCCCCGCTCCGGCGAGCCCAAGCGCGACTCGCGCGACGGTGAACATCTCGGGCCCGGTTGCGTATGCGCATCCCAGCGAGCCCGCCACGAACAGCAGCAGGGCAGCGCAAAGGAGCCTCTTGCGCCCGTACCGGTCGCCGATCAGCCCGGCCGGTAGCATGCCGGCCACCAGGGCGAGGGTGTAGGCGGTGACGAACCACTGCAGCTGCGACTCCGACGCTTTCAATGCGCCCGCCAGCGTCGGCAGGGCGACGTTGATGACGGTCACATCGAGGGTGACCGCGAACACCGCGAGGGCCATTGCCCCGAGCGCCCACCAGCGGCGCCTCCCCGCAGTCGTCATGATGGCTCCATCCTTATACATGTCACTTGATATTGACTGTCGCCATCATTATAGACCAACTATCAACATGGGTGGCCCGCTCCAGGTGAGGTATGGCCGCGGCTCGCGGCGAGGACGCGACCGGCACGGGGCCGCGGCCGCGGCAGATCGGGGAGGTCGGTCAGGAGGCCACGCCAGGCGGCCGTGACGGCCCGCCCGCAGACGCGTAGGCTGAGCGCCCGTGATTCTCGTCGCGCTCAAGCTCGTCCTGACCCCATTGCTCATCGGCGGCGCCAGCCTGGGTGCGCGCCGATGGGGCCCCGTGATCGGCGGCTGGATGGTCTCGCTGCCGTTGACGTCGGGGCCGGTCGCCCTCTTCCTCGCGCTCGATCGAGGCCCGTCGTTCGCCGCCACCGCCGCCGAGGCATCGGTTGCCGGCAACGTCGCGATCGTCGCCTTCTGCCTGGCCTACGCGCGAGTCGCCACGCGCACCGGATGGCCCGCGGCCATCGCCGCGGCCGGCATCGGCTGGCTCGCGGCAGCCGTGGCACTCCAGCCGGCGCTGGCACTCCCGGTCGGCGTGGTGTTCGTCCTGGTGGCCTCGATCCTCGTGGTGGCGCTCCGCGTGATGCCGGAAGGGACCGCGCGGCCGTCCGGGGCCGCCGCCCCGCGATGGGACCTGCCGCTGCGGGTCGCCGTCGGGACCGGCGTGGTCTTTGCCCTGACCGCCGCCGCTCCCACGCTCGGATCGAGCGCCAGCGGGCTCCTCGCGATGCTGCCGGTGATCGCGACCGTCCTCGTCACGTTCACCCACCGGCACGAGGGGGCCGGCACCGCGATCGGGCTGCTCCGGGGCATCCTGACCGGCCTGTTCGGGACGGCGGCGTTTCTCGCGGTCGTCAGCGCCTCCATCCAGCGGCTGGGAGTCACGGTGGCCTTCGCGGCCGCCCTCGCGACCGTCGTCGTGGTCCAGCTGGTCGCCCTGTCGGTGCTTCGTCATGCGCCTGGCCGGGCCGCCCAGCGGTCCGCTCCGCGCCCGGCATGATCCGCGCGCCCGGCATGATCCGCGGTCGAGTCGACCGCCACCGACAGGAGGGACGCGCGCGATGCGCTGGATCACCCGCGAGCACGTGAAGGTCGACCGGGTCGCCTGCCCCTGGCTCATCCGGCGCTTCGTTGACCCGGAGGCCGAGTTCCTCTTCGTGCCCGCGGAGCGCGTGCTGCCCGAGGCCGAGCGGCTCGGCGCCACGCCATTCGACGTGGCCGGCGTCGACCTGGGTCACCACGACGGTCGGTGCTCGTTCGAGGCGATGCTGGAGCGGTACCGGCTCGCCGAGCGCGATCCCGCCCTGGCGCTGCTCGGCCGCATCGTGAACGGAGCCGACACGGACAACTCGCTCTACGGCCAACCAGAGGGACCCGGGCTGCAGGCGATCGCGACAGGCTTCGGTCTGCTCGGCCTTCTCGACGATCACGCGATCCTCGAGCGGCAGCTGATCGTCTACGACGCCCTGTACGCGTACTGCCAGTCGATGGTCGCGCGGGGACGGCCGCGCGGCGCCTTCCTCGAACCGGGGCCCGCTCCCGCGGCTTGACCGGGTCGCGGTCCGTTCCCGCCGAGCGCCGCCGCCGGCGTGGTGGGCGGCACCGTCGCCGGCACGGTGGGCGCCGGTGGCGTGGCCCGTGTCCGGCTGGACCGGCGCGGCGGCAGAGGCGGCACGAGGCGACACGAGGCGGCAGAGGTGGCACGAGCAGAATGCGCAGCATGGGGGACCCGCCCGCCTTCATCGACCTGCGCGCCTACGGGCCGCTGAACGACTTCCTGCCCGGGCCGCTCCGCGGACACACGATCCGCCGCCGCCTGCATGGCACGCCCGCGGTGAAGGATGTCATCGAGGCGGCGGGGATCCCGCACCCCGAGGTGCAGCTGGTCTGCGTGAACGGGGACCCGGTCGGGTTCGGGCACCGGCTCGGGCCCGGCGACCGGGTGGCAGTCTACCCGCCCTTCCGGACGGTCGCCCTCGGCCCGGTCCTCCTGGCGGGTCCTCCGCCTCTGCCGCCGAATGAGACCACCTTCGTCCTCGACGGCCACCTCGGCCGGCTGGCCGCCTATCTCCGGCTCTCCGGCTTCGACACGCTCTACCGGCGCGACGCCGCCGACGACGAGCTGGCCCGCCTCGCCGGGGACGGCCGGGTCCTGCTCACCCGCGACCTCGGCCTGCTCAAGCGTTCCGCGGTCGTCCGTGGCGCGTTCGTGCGCTCGGACCGCCCATCGGAGCAGCTCATCGAGACGTTCCAGCGCTTCGACCTGGCCGACGCCGTGCGCCCCTTCGTGCGCTGCCTCCGCTGCAACCAGCTCCTCGAGCCGGCGGACCGCGGGTTCGCGCGGGACCTCGTCCCGCCCCGCGTATACCGCGAGCAGGTCGAGTTCCGGCGCTGCCCGGCCTGCGGGCGGCTGTTCTGGCGCGGATCGCACGTCGCCCGCATGTCGCGGCTCCTCGCGGGTGTCATCGCCGCCGCCGGTGGACGCGCCACGGTGTGACGGATCGACCGACGCCCGATCAGCCTCCGCCCGACCGAGGCTGCAGGAGCAATTGGGCGGACAGCGTCGCGCTCTGGATGGCGAGCGCGGTGACCACGGCGGCCGCGAACGACAGTACGACCCCGAGCGAGGCGAGCGACAGGTTGACCACGGCGAAGAAGCCGGTGAACGCGAAGAGCCCGACCAGCAGCCCCCGCAGCACGTCCATCGCCTGCGACCCACCCTCGAGGTGGTGGGTGAACCCCGCCAGGACCGCCGCGTAGACCGGGAACGCCGCCACCAGCCCGGTCAGGTGGGGTCCCAGCGCCGGCGCCACTGCCGTCAGCAGCACCACGATCCCGGTGCCGACGATCATTCGCGCCGGGAGGTCCCACGCCGGCGGCTCGGCGCCGGTCACCCGGCCCCCGGACGGCGGAATCGCGAGGAACGACAGCGCCAGCACCCCCACCACCACCGCCAGCTCCCCGTCGAGCGGGAGCCGCAGCGCCGGCTGGATCGCCACCGACGCCAGCACGTAGCCGAGGCAGCCCGCCGCGAGGCCGAGCGGCCAGCTCGCGCGGCGCCCGACCGCCGCGTAGGCGAGGCAGAAGCCGGCCTCGGCCGCCGCCCCGCCGATCGACCCGATCGCCGCGGCGATCGCGAACGAGGTGCCGTGGTCGATGGCCAGGAAGAACGCCACGGGGCCCGACGTCAGGGGGAGCCCCACCAGCCACCCGCCGACTCCCGGTCCCCAGCGGCGCGCCGCGAGCGTCGCACCGCCGATCAGCGCGGGGGTGAGGACCAGTTTGAACAGGAGGGTTGGCACGCGGCGAAGCGTACCGTCCTGGGCAGCTGCGGTCAGCGGACCGCCGCGCTGCCCCGCTCCTCTCCCGCCGCGGGCATCGGAGCCACCGCGGCCTCGACCCGCCGTCCTCGGACCGCACCAGTTGAACTGCTTGCCCCGTCGGGTCGACAGGAGGAACCGGCCGTCCGGCACCGACAGCTCGGGCGGGTCCACCGGGTCGAAGTGCGCGGCCGTCGCCCCTGCGACACGCGAGCCAGGGCGGCAGAATCGCCCCATCACGCGGAGCGGTCGAGTGGCCCGCCGCAGCAGTGAGGTGACGCTCGCGATGGACGCGCGTTCGGACACGACAAACGGCATGAGCCTCGACGCCTGGATGGGGGTCCTGCGCGCCGTGCCGGACCTGGCCGCCGTCGAGGTGAGCCGCGACGAGCGGCGCGCGCTGCTGGACCTGACACGTGTGGCCGCCCATCGGAGCGAGAGGGTCGCCGCTCCCATCACCGCGTATCTCGCGGGCCTCGTGCTGGCCTCGGCGGAGCCGGCCCAGCGGGCGGAGCGGATCCGCGACCTCGCGGCCCTGCTCGAGTCGGGCGCGCGGAATGATCCCGCGAGGGTGCGTCGCGACGCGACACGTACCGGGCGTGGCTCGTGACCGCAGCCGGCGACCGACCCGTGGAAACCGTGATCTTCGACCTCGGCGGCGTACTGATCGACTGGAACCCCCGTTACCTCTACCGCCGGCTGTTCGGCGGCGACACGGAGGCTATGGAGACATTCCTCGGCGAGGTGTGCACCCCTGAATGGAATGCGCGGCAGGACGCGGGACGCCCGTGGGCCCAGGCGGTCGCCGAACTCTCGGCCCGACACCCCGAGGCGCGCGGCCTCATCGCCGCGTACGACGAGCGCTGGGAGGAGATGCTCGGCGGACCGATCCAGGGGACCGTGGAGCTCCTCGGTGACCTTCGTGCGGCCGGTGTGCCGCTGTACGCGCTGAGCA
This sequence comes from Chloroflexota bacterium, assembly GCA_021786265.1. The sequence goes on along the minus strand of JAJYNP010000226.1, from coordinate 64,211 downwards.
ACTGGTCGGCAGGGAAGTACGCGATCGCGCGGACCCGGTACCCGTTCCTGGGCTGGTTCCGGGACGTCGTCATCTCGGGCGAGGTCGGGGTGATCAAGCCCGACCCGTCGATCTTCCGCCTGCTCCTGGAGCGGCACCGGCTGGACCCGGCCAGCGCGGTGTACGTCGACGACTCGGACCCCAACGTGTCGGTGGCCGAGCAGCTCGGCATGATCGCGATCCGCTTCCGGGGACCCGAGCCGCTCCGCGCGGACCTCGCGCGGCTCGGGCTGCTCGCGATCGAGACCGCCCCGACCGACTCCGCCCCGACCGAGGGCGGTCCGACCGAGTCGACCGGGCCCGTCCGGCCGTCCGCCCGACCGTAGAATTCCCGGGATGGGCGGTCATCCGGATCCGACCGCATCCCTTCGCCGGCGCCCCCCGATCGCCGCCCGGTTCGGCACGCCCCACATCCGGGTCTGGCTGGCCGCCGTCCTCGCCGTCACCGCGCTCGGCACCGCCGGGTACGTCGTGATCGAGCGATGGTCCTTCCTCGACGCGCTCTACATGACCATCATCACCATCACCACGGTCGGGTTCCGCGAGGTGGGCCCCCTCGGCGCGGCAGGGCACGTGTGGACCATGCTCCTCGCCGTCGTGGGCGTGGGGCTCCTCTTCGGCTTCGTCGGCGTGGTGGCGGAATCGCTGATCGTCGAGGCGACCAGCGGGGAACGGGAGGCGCGACGAATGGCTCGGACGGTCGAGGCGCTGCACGGACACTTCGTGCTCTGCGGGTACGGCCGGGTGGGCTCGACCGTCGCGCGGGAGCTCCGCCACGACGGCGAGGACGTGGTGGTGATCGACGTGCTGCCCGAGTCGCTCGAGCGGGCGCGCGCCGAGGGGTTCCTGGCCGTGGAGGGCGACGCGACCAGGGACGAGACGCTGCACGCGGCCGGGATCGAGCGCGCGCGGGGCCTGATCACGACGGTCGACTCGGACGCGAACAACGTCTACGTCATCCTCTCCGCCCGGGCGATCAACCCCGGGCTGTTCGTGGTCGGGCGGGCGAACGCGGCGGGCGCCGAGGCGAAGTTGACCCAGGCGGGCGCGGACCGCGTGGTCTCGCCGTACACGATGGCCGGGCACCGGATCGCGGGGCTCGCGATGCGGCCGCGGGTGGTCGACTACATCGACGCGGCGCTCTCCCACGGCGAGCTCGCCTTCTCGCTCGAGGAGTTGACGGCCCGGGACGGCGATTCGCTCGCCGGTTGCACCGTCGGCGAGCTGCGCGAACGGGGGATCTTCACGCTGGCGATCGTCCGGGACGCGGGAGGATACGCCGCGAACCCTGGGCCGGAACGCCGTCTCGCCGCCGGCGAGACGCTCATCGTGTCGGGGAGCGCCGCGACCCTGGCCGCGCTTCGCGAGGGCCCGTAGGGGCGGACGCGGACCCCAGTGCCTCGCGGATGATGCGCGCCTGCTCGGCGCGGTGCGCCGCGTGGTAGCCCTCCGCCGGGCTCGAGCGCTCGGGACGTGAGACGTCGACGATCGGAATCCTCGCCGGGACGATCTCGCGGAGCTTCGGCAGCACGAACTTGCGCGCCCCCATGTTCCGCGGTTCCTCCTGGATCCACACGATCGTCTCCAGGGCGCCGTACCCCCGCAGGACCTCGCGAAGCTCCCTGGCCGGGAACGGGTAGAGGAGCTCGACACGGACGACGGCCGTGTCGGGGGACTCCCCGGCGACGTCCGGGGCCGTGAGCTCGTGGTAGAGGCGGCCGCTGCACAACACCAGCCGGCGCACCCGGCCGCGATCTTCGGCATGCCGCGGATCGTCGATGACCGGCCGGAACCCACCGGCCGTCAGCTCCTCCGGGCTCGACGTCGCCGCAGGGAGGCGGAGCAGTCCCTTCGGGGTCATCAGGACCAGCGGGCGCGGGGTCGACCGCAGTGCCTGGTCGCGCAGGAGGTGGAAGTACTGCGCCGGTGTCGTGCAGTTCGCCACCCGGATGTTCCCCTCGGCGCCGAGCGCGAGGTACCGCTCCAGGCGGGCGCTGGAATGTTCCGGCCCCTGGCCCTCGTACCCGTGCGGCAGGAGCATCGTCAGGCGGGACGTCAGGCCCCACTTGGCGAGGCCGGCGATGATGAACTGATCGACGATCACCTCGGCCGCGTTGGCGAAATCGCCGTACTGCGCCTCCCAGATCACCAGGGCGTCCGGCGCCTGGGCCGCGTAGCCGTACTCGAACCCCAGGCACGCGTACTCGGACAGCGGCGAATCGTGGAGCTCGAAGGGGGCCCTGACGCCCTCCAGCTGCTGGATCGGGACGTACCGGGTCCCGCTGTTCGCATCGTGGAGCACGAGGTGGCGCTGGCTGAAGGTGCCCCGTTCCGTGTCCTGCCCGGTGAGGCGGATCGGCACGCCCTCCAGCAGCAGCGACACGAACGCGAGGGCCTCGGCGTGGGCCCACGCGATGCGGCCGCCGTCCGCCAGCGCCGCGTGCCGCCGGTCGAGCTGGCGGAGCAGCTTGGGGTGCACCGTGAAGCCCGGGGGCCAGGTCAGCAGCTGCTCGTTGATCGTGCGCAGCTCGTCCAGGGGAACGCCGACGCGGGGCTCCGGGGGTCCGCCCGTGTCGCCGGGGAGGATCGCCTCGGCCGCGCCGGGCTGGGGGACTTCGGCCTGCCGTGACAGGGCGTCCTGGATCTCCGCGAGCCGGCGCTCGGCGGCCTCGAGCACCCCGCGCGCCATGTCCTCCTCGATGACGCCCTCCGACATGAGCCGCCGGAGGTAGAGCTCGCGCACGGTGGGCTGGACCGCGACCCGCTCGTACATCCGCGGCTGCGTGTACGCGGGCTCGTCCTCCTCGTTGTGCCCGTGGCGCCGGTACCCGACCACGTCGATCAGGAAGTCGCCGTGGAAGAGCTCGCGGTAGGCGACCGCGAGCCGGATGGCCGCCAGGCACGCTTCCGGGTCGTCGCCGTTGACATGCACGATCGGCACGTCGAAGCCCTTCGCGACGTCGCTGGCGTAATCGGTGGACCGGCCGTCCCGGGGGTCGACGGTGAACCCGAGCTGGTTGTTGGCGACCAGGTGGATGGTGCCGCCCGTGGTGTAGCCCCGGAGGCGGGCGAGATTGAACGTCTCGGCCACCACGCCCTGGCCGGCGATCGCGGCATCACCGTGGATCAGCACCGGGAGGGCGCTGCTCGTGTCGCGCGGTGCGTCGGGCCGGCTCCTGTCGGTCTGTTCCGCGCGCGCCCTCCCCTCGACGACGGGATCGATCGCCTCGAGGTGGCTGGGGTTGGGCGACACGGCCACGCGGACGTCGCCGGCGGCGGCATGGTACACGCCGCTGGCGCCACGGTGGTACTTGACGTCGCTCGTCTCGCCCTCGGCTGCCGGCTCTTCCTCGGCCGCCGGATGACCCCGCTCGAACTCGCCGAGGATGTCCGCGTACGGGACCCCGACGACGTGGGCGAGCACGTTCAGGCGCCCGCGGTGCGCCATGCCGATCTCCAGCGACCCGGTGCCGGCCTTCGCTGCCAGCTCGATCAGCTCGTCCAGCATCGGCACGAGCACGTCGAGCCCCTCGATCGAGAATCGCTTCTGGCCGAGGTAGGCCCGCTGCAGGAAGCGCTCGAATGCCTCCACGCGGGTCAGCCGCTCGAGCACCCACCGCCGCTCCTCGGCGGAGGGCGGAGTGCGATAGTCGCCCGATTCGATGGCGCGGCGCAGCCAGGTGCGTTCCTCGTGGCTGTCCAGGTGCTCCACTTCGAAGGCGCTCGTTCCGCAGTAGGTGCGCTGCAGCTCCGGCAGGACGTCCGCCAGCGTCTCGCCGGGGACGTGCACCCGCAGCACGGCGGCGGGGATGCGCGCGAGCGCGTCCGGCGTCAGCCCCCACGTCGCCGGGTCGAGGGAGGGGTCACCGGGCGGCTCCGAGCCGAGGGGATCGAGCCTGGCCGCCCTGTGGCCGAAGTGCCGGTATGAACGGACGAGGGCCATGGCCGAGGCCACGTCGGCGAGCAGGGAGGCCGGTGGCGTCGCGCTCGGGGTGGCCGGCTCGCTCCGTTCGGCCGCGTCTCCCACGCCCAGGCAACTCGCCACGTGGCCGTAGAACTCGTCGGCACCCTGCAGCAGCTCGTCGAGCGTGCGCAGGAACCGCCCCGACTCGGCGCCCTGGATCACCCGGTGGTCGTACGTGCTGCTCACTGTCATCACGGGTTCGCCGGCCACCCGCCTGATCCCGCCGGTGGCGACGATCGTGCCCTGGCCGGCCATCAGGCGGGGAACCGACGCGCTGGTCCCGAGCGTGCCCGGGTTCGTGAGGGTGATCGTCCCGCCCACCAGGTCGTCCGCCGTGAGCCGGCCCGCCCGCGCGCGACCGACCAGGTCGTCGTATGCAGCCGCGAACTCGGCGAAGTCGAGGTCGGCGGCGCCGTAGACCACGGGGACGACCAGGAACCGGGACCCGTCCCGCCCCTCGACGTCCACCGCGATCCCCAGGCCGATGTCGCCGGGGTCGACGCGATGGGGCCGCCCATCGATCTCCCGGTAGCAGGAGGCCATGGCCGGGTGGCTCGCCGTCGCCTGCGCGACCGCGTAGGCGACCAGGTGCGTGTACGACAGCCTTCGGGGCGCGATCGCGTCGTTCAGCCGGCGTCGCTCCGACTCCAGCACGGCGACCGCGATCTCGCGGAACGAGGTGGCAGTCGGCACGGAGAGGCTCGCGGCCATGTTGGCCACGAGGCGGGCACCGGTCCCCTGGATCGGAACCACGTGCTCCACGTCTCGGGGCTGCCGTCGGGACTGGTCGGGCACAGGCGTACTCATGGTTGAGCGGTCGAGCGTAGCGGCATCTCGGAGAACGCGCCGAAACGCATCCACCCGGCGGACCTGTTTCTCGAGGCGGGCTCTCAGTCGAGCGGGGCGGTGTGCGACGTTTTCCCGTCGAGCGCGTCGGCGATCAGGCGGAGCACCCAGACCGCGGTCCTGCGGGCGGCGATGTTGAGGAGCGCGCGGTCGACCGCCACCCCGAGCTCGCCCCCGGGCGGCGCGTACTCGCCCTCCAGGACGACCGCGTCGGCGGTACGGGTCAGCTGGCCGGCGAACACCGGGAAGAGGGGCGCGAGGGACGCGGCCCTCCAGCCGATCGACAGTCGCCAGCCGTCGGGGACGGGCTCGACCCGGCCCAGGTCGACGTAGGCCGCCTTGCGGAACACCAGCCGAGAGCCGCCGGAACTCGCCGGCAGCCCCAGGTCGACCTGGAACCGGCGCACGTCCGCCGGGACGTCGCAGCCGGCCGTCGCGCGGTCGACCGCGTCGCCGAGCCACGGCAGCTCCGCCGCTCCCATGACCGCAGCCTCCCCGCCCGGGTCGCGGGCCGCGATCCGCTGGGCGAGCCGAAGATGGACGGTCGCCGGCGGAACGAGGCTGAGGGACTGCGCTTCGAGCATGGTGCACATGATCGGAGCTCCGGCGCTGCCGGCCAGCGGCCGGGTGGCAGGTATAGCGGTGACCAACACCCGGAAGGGATCTACTCGACAGGGTAGGGAGGATGCACCGGGAACCGATCCGGTCAGGCCTGCAGCACGGACCGGAGCGCCGATACCACCACGGGAAGGGACGTGTCGGTCAGGCCGGCCACGTTGATCCGGCCGCGTCCCACCGCGTAGATCGCGAACTCGTCGCGCAGCCGGGCGACCTGCTCGCTCGCCAGCCCGAGCAGCGCGAACATGCCGCGCTGGTTCCGCAGCGGTTCCCAGTCGCCGGCCACGCCGGCGGACGAGAGCGCGTCGACGAGCGCTGCCCGGTTCCCGCGGATCCGCCCGCGCATCCCCGCCAGCTCCGCCTCCCACTGTGCCCGCAGCCCGGCGTCGCAGAGAATGGTCTCGACGATGTCCGCACCGTGGGACGGCGGGTTGGAGTAGTTCGCGCGGATCGCGATCTTGAGATGGCTCAGGGCCGCGGCGGCCCGTCCCTCGTCGGCCGCCACCAGCGTGAGCGCGCCGACGCGCTCGTTGTAGAGGGCGAAGTTCTTCGAGAAGCTCGAGGCGACGAGGAACTCCAGGCCGGGCTGCGCGAGCCCCTCGATCCAGTCCGCGTCCTCGCGCAGGCCGTGCCCGAACCCCTGGTAGGCGAAGTCGACGATCGGCACCAGGTCGCGCTCCACGATCACGTCCGCGATGGCCCGCCAGGTCGCGGCGTCGGGATCGACGCCGGAGGGGTTGTGGCACGAGCCGTGCAGCACCACCACGTCGCCGCGGGACGCCGACCGCAGCGCGCCCAGCAGGCCGTCCACGTCCAGCCGCCGCCCGGTCGCGTCCAGGTACGGGTACCCGCGGACCTGGAACCCGGCGAGCGAGAAGAGCTGCGGGTGGTTCGGCCAGGTGGGCTCGCTCAACCAGGCGACGCGGTTCGACCCGGTCTGGAGCAGGAAGTCCGCCGCCACGCGCAGGGCACCTGTGCCACCCGGGGTCTGTGCGGTGACCGACCTGCGGGACGTCACGATCTCATGCGAGGCGCCGAAGACCAGATCGCGCACCGCGCTCCGGTAGGACGGGCGACCGTCGATCGGGAGGTAGCCCTTGGACCCCGCGCGCTCGAGCAGCCGGCGCTCGGCCTCCAGCACCGACGGGATGACCGGGGTGGCCCCCGCGCCGTCGACATAGACCCCCACGGCCAGGTTGACCTTGCCGGGCCGCGGGTCGGCGCGAAATGCCTCGGTGAGCCCGAGGATCGGATCCGGGGGGGCCGGTGTGAGAGAGCGGATGGGCAGGGACATGGGGAGTTCCTCGCGGGTGGTCTCGGGCGGGGATGGCCCGAACTCTACACGGATCCGCGCCCGGGAGCCACCGCCGCCTGACGATCTCGGTCGCCGGTCGCCCATCCCGGCTCGTACCGCACCCCTGGATCCCCAGCCCGTTCGTCTGCCCGGCCTGCGTGCTGCCATCGGGCCGCGCGCCGGGCCCACATGGCGGAGATCCTCATCTGCGTCCCCCCGAGGTCCCCACCCTCTCCGGAGGTGGGCCTGGGGCGGGGTACGCCGGAGGGTAGCCCGCGGTTTCCCGCCGGCCGGTCGGCGTCAGCGGCCGGTCGGCGTCAGCGGATGCGCACGCGCACGGGCTGGAGCCGGCGCCCCTGGCGGCGCTCGAGCAGCGCCCTCAGCTCGCCCATCACGGCCGCCAGCTCGTGGACCATCTCGTCCGCCTGCCGCCAGGCCTCGGTGCCGGGGCTGGCGAGCCGCCGCCGGCGCATCGCTGCGCGGGTGGTTCGCTTGAGATCGCCGAGCGCTTGATCCAGGTCAGGCATCGCGTTGCACTCCTTCGGGCCGGACCCTCCGTCCCGCCCGGTCATCCCTATCTTCGCGGGCCAGTGTTCAGCGGATGTGAGCAGCCCGGTGAAGAAAGCGACACGGGCAACCACGCAAACTGGACTGCAAGGTCGCATGGCTCGGAAGGAGGGGAGCGGGCGGTACCTTCGGAAGGGTACTGGCGAGCAAGGCCAGGGCGTACGGTGCCGGCATGTCGCGCTTGCTTGCAGGGGCCCCCTTCCTGCCGGCCGCTGTGCTCGGAGCGATCTCGATCGGTGTGGCTGCCACGGGAGCCGGGGTGGGCGCATCCCTGATCCTCGGGTTCGCCGCGGTCGGTTCGCTGATCGGCATGGCGGCAACCGCCGTCTCGCTGCGCACGACCGCCATGTCCCTCCGGCGCGAGCTCGTCCGGATCGCGGAAGGGTCACGCGAGGCGCCACCCAGGCCGGAGCGCTTCGGACTGCTGGCACCCGTGGCCCGTGGCCTGGCTGACGTCTCCGAGGCGCTGAGCACGGCGCAGACGGCGGCCACCACCGACCGGCTCACGCACCTCGCGAACCGCCCGACGCTCCTTGCCCAGCTGTTCCAGGAGGTCGATCGGGCCGTCCGCTACGGACGCCCGCTGGCGATCGCGTTCGCGGACCTCGACCACTTCAAGAGCGTCAACGACTCCTTCGGCCACGGGGTCGGCGATGTAGTCCTGCGCGGCGTGGCCGATGTCTTCCGTGGCAACGTGCGTGCGATCGATCTCGTGGGCCGGTACGGCGGCGAGGAGTTTGTGCTGATCCTGCCGGAGACGACCGTGGAGGAGGCCGCGGCGGTCGCCGAGAAGCTCCGGCTGCTCATCCTTGGCGCCCGCTTCGAGGCCGGCGACGGCACGGAGTTCGGGGTCACCGTCAGCATCGGGATCGCGGGTGGCCAGGGTCAGCGCCTGCGCGTGGATGAACTCGTCCGCGACGCGGACGCGGCGATGTACTCGGCGAAGTCACTCGGCCGCAACCAGACCTACGTGTTCAGCGAGCCCGACGACGACGCGCGCATCCCCCGCGCGCCCATCTCCCCGGCCGGTCGCGCGGCGGCGGCCGAGGTGGGGCTGGCGGCGCGGCAGGCAGCCGAGGCCGCGCTCTCGGCAGCCGTCTCGCCCCTGCCTCACTACCGGGGCAAGCCCTCCTCCCTCATCGCCGCGATCGCGGTGCGGCTGGCCCGCGAGCTCGGGCTGCCCGAGCAGGAGGTCGAGCGGGTCCGGGTGGCGTCGCTGCTGCACGACATCGGCAAGGTGGCAGTGCCGGAGCAGATCCTGGAGAAGCCCGGCCCCCTGACGACCGACGAGTGGCAGTCCGTGGTCCAGCATCCCCGCATCGGCCAGGTCATCATCGACCAGGTCGCCGCGGTGCGCGACGCGGGGGCGATCATCCTGCACCACCACGAGCGGTACTCGGGGCACGGATACCCGTACGGGCTGCGCGGCGTGGACATCCCGCTCGGCGCCCGCATCGTGGCCATCGCCGACGCCTACGACGCGATGATCCACGACCGCCCGTACCGGAAGGCGATCGGGCACGACGAGGCGGTCGCGGAGCTCCGCCGCCACGCCGACATCCAGTTCGACCCCCAGCTGGTGGAGCTCTTCTGCGACACCTTCGCCAGGACGGCGCCCGTCCCGGACCCGTCGCTGTTGATCGCCCCACCGACCGCGCGCCTCCGAGCGCAGGAGCCGCGCGCCCCGCGGCGCGCGGCCTCCGCGTGAGCGGGGGGCAGGTCGCGGGGAAGGCGGGTGCGATGTCCCCGGGAGACGCGACGGTCCGCAGGAGCGCGAACGGCACCGGGGTTCGTGCGCTCTGGCAGCGCCTGTGGGGGGCCATGGCCAGGTCCTCGGCGGGGAGCCTCGTCCCCGAGGAGGTTGCCGAGCCGGCGCCCGATCGCCCCGAGATCGAGTTCGCCGGTTACGCGGAGGACTGCCGCGTCTTCGGCTTCCTCCGGCTCGACGCCGACCGGCTCACCGACACGCTGAACGCCCACGAGGCCTACGTGCTCGTGGACGCCATGGCGATCGGGCTGGAGGACGGGCGGGCGATCGAGGTCGGGGAGATGACGGTGTATCGCGACGAGCTGCTGGCCGTGCGCGCCGCTGGACCGCGGGGCAACTCCGGGCGGCGTGCCCGTGTCCGCTCGTTCCCCGTCACGATGCAGACCGGCCCCTACACGGTCCACGGGTACGTGCACTCCCTGCCGGGCGCCGATCCGATCCTGAACGTCCGCCGCCGGAAGCCGATGGTCCCGATCACCGAGGCCTGGATCGAATACGCATCTGCGAACGAGCGCCAGCGCGGTCGCGTGGGAACCCTGATCGTCAACCGGGAACTGATCGACTGGATCGCGCTGTCGGACGACGAGGAGGTCCGGCTTCCCGACCTGCCGCCCGAACTCAACCCGGGGCCGCTGGTCAAGGACTTCACCGGCTACATCCTGACGCTGCCCGAGTAGCTCCTGCCCTCGCGGGGCTGGGTCAGGCCAGGCCGGTCGCCCGCGCCACCACCACCAGGGTCACCCCGATCAGCAGCCCCAGGAACAGGTTCCGCCGCCACGCGACGAGCACGATCGACGCGGCGACCGCGAGCCACTCGACCCCCACGTGAAACGACGACCGGCCCGCGACCGACACCACCATCACGTTGGCCGCGGCCAGGGCCGCGAGCACCGCGGGCCCGACGAGCCGGAGATACAGCCGGACTCCGGAGGGCAGGCGCTCGATTCCGGGCGCCAGCAGCGGCACGGCCCTGGAGGGGTACGTCACGGCGCCCATCAGGGCGGCGAGGACCACCAGTCCGAGGCTCACGGCAGTCCGGCCTCGTCATCCGGCCCGACCGCGGCCTCCGCATCGGCCAGCAGCCGGGCCTCGCGGGACGCGTCGGCCGGCGCGTCCGCGCCGGCCGGCCAGGCCGACCCCCGGCGGGGCAGCGGCGGGACCGCCATGCCGGCCAGCGGGCCGAGCAGGCCTCCGGCGACGATCCCCGCGGCCGGCCCGATGGCCAGGCCGAGCGGCACCGCCACGCCCGCACCCACGACCGCCGCCACCAGCTCGCGGCGCGCGGTGACCAGCCCCACGGCCAACCCCGCCATCGCCGCCGGGAAGACCACGTCCAGTCCGAGCCGGCTCGGATCCGCGATCTGGCCCCCCAGCAGGGCCCCGACGGCGGTCATGACGTTCCACGGGATGTAGGTCGAGGTGATCGCGCCGATCCAGTACCCAGGCTCGTCCACGTGCCCGAGACGCTGGAAGTGCGCGATCGAGAGCGCGAACGACTCGTCGGTGAGGACGTACGCCATCGAGGCGCGGCGTGCCGCGGATCGACTCCTGAACCACGGCGCAAGTGCGGCGGAGTAGAGGAGGTGGCGTGCGTTGAGCAGCGCCGTGAGCAGCACGATCCCCGGCCACGCGAGCCCGCCGGTGACGAGTCCGACGGCGGCGAACTGGGACGCGCCCGCAAAGACCAGCACGCTCATCGCGATCGCCTCGACGGGGCTGAACCCGGCGTGCCGCGCCGCAAGCCCGTAGACGAGCCCGAACCCGCCGGAGGAGATGGCGATGCCCGCCGACTCCAGCAGCAGCTGGCGGCGCGAGGTCGAGAGCAGTGCCGCGGACGGCACGGGCCCGTCACCCCGCGCCCACGCGCGCGGCGATGCGCCGCCGCCGGACGATCCCTGGCTCATCATGCGCGGCCGACTGTAGGCGATCGGGCGGTGCCCTGCTCGCCGGCCGCCCGTGCGCCCACGTCCGCTGCTGTCAGCCCGCGGCAGCCATCGGCTCGGAGCCGTCGAGCGTGTCCGTCTCCGCCTGGCGCGCGAACTGCGTCCGGTACAGCTCGGCGTAGAGGCCGTCCGCCGCGAGCAGGCCGGCGTGCGTGCCCCGCTCGACGATCCGGCCGCCGGCGATCGCCAGGATCAGGTCGGCGTTGCGTACCGTGGACAGGCGGTGCGCGATCACGACCGAGGTGCGCCCGGCGAGCGCGGTCCGGAGCGCCAGCTGGACCGCCAGCTCCGACTCGGAGTCGAGATGGGCCGTCGCCTCGTCGAGCACCACGATGTCCGGCGCCTTGAGCAGCAGGCGGGCGATCGCGACGCGCTGCTTCTCGCCACCCGACAACCGGTAGCCGCGATCGCCCACCACGGTCTCGATGCCGGCCGGCAGCGACTCGACCAGCGACAGGATCTGCGCCGCCCGCAGCGCCTCGAAGAGTTGCTCGTCGGAGGCGTCGGGCTTCGCGTACAGCAGGTTCGCCCGGATCGTGTCGTGGAAGAGGTGTGCGTCCTGCGTGACCACGCCCACGGCGCGGTGGATGGAGTCCAGGGTGGCCTCCCGCACGTCGACGCCGTTGATGCGGATGGCGCCCGAGCGCACGTCGTAGAGCCGCGGAACGAGGTGGCTGATGGTGGTCTTGCCGGCGCCCGAAGGGCCGACCAGGGCAACGAGCTGGCCCGGCCGGGCGGTGAACGACACGTCGAAGAGCACCTGCTGGGACGGTGCCTGGTCGAGCACCGCGACCGATTCGAGCGAGGCCAGCGACACCTCCTCCGCCGTCGGGTAGCTGAAGTCGACGTGGTCGAACTCGATGGTGGCCGGGCCGTCCGGGATCGCCACGGCCTCCGCCTTCTCGGCGACCATGGGCTCCAGGTCGAGCACCTCGAAGACGCGGTCGAAGCTGACCAACGCCGTCATGATGTCGACCTGCACGTTCGACAGGGCGGTCAAGGGGGCGTACAGCCGGTTCAGGTAGGCGGTCAGCGCGACCACCGTGCCGACCTGCAGCGCGCCGCCGGCCGCAAGCACGCCGCCCCAGCCGTACACCAGCGCGGTGGCGAGCGCGGCGGTGAGCAGGATCGCGGCCATGAACACCCGCGTGTACATGGCCTGGGTGATCCCGATGTCCCGAACCCGGCCCGCCTTCTCCTCGAAGCTCCGGATCTCGCGCATCGGTTCGCCGAACAGCTTCACCAGGAGCGCCCCCGCGACGTTGAAGCGCTCGGTCATCATCGAGATCATCCTGGCGTTGAGGTTGTAGCTCTCCCGCGTGATCGCCTGGATCCGCCGGCCCACCCAGCGAGTCGGCAGGAGAATGAGCGGCAGCAGCGCGAGCGCAACCAGGGTGATCTGCCAGGACAGCAGCAGCATGGCCGCAAGGGTGATCACCACGCTGATGACGTTGCCGATCACCGACGAGAACGTGTCGGTGAACGCCTGCTGCGCGTCCAGCACGTCGTTGTTGAGCCGGCTGACCAGCGCACCGGTCTGGGTTCTCGAGAAGAACGCGATGGGCATGCGCTGGAAGTGGGCGAACACCTTCGTGCGCATGTCGAAGATGAGGCCCTCGCCAACCCGCGCGGAGATCCACCGCTGCCACAGGGACAGGGCCGCGTCGGCCAGCGCGAGGCCGGCGAGCAGGAGCGCCAGGTCGACCACGACGCCGGCCCGGTGGGGCAGGATGCCGTCGTCGATGATGGCCCGGTAGATGAGCGGGTTCGCGGCGCTCATCAGCGCGTCCAGGACGATCAGCCCGAGGAACACGGCCAGCATCCGCCGGTAGGGCTCGGCGAAGCGCGCGATGCGCCGGAGGATGCCCGCCGAGAGTCGCTGGGAGGTGACCGACTCGTCGCGGCGGAAGGAGCGCATCAGCCCCCAGCCCGCCGCCCCCCCGGCGCCCCCGGCACCCCGGCGCATGCTCACGTGTCGCGCCCGCCTCTGCGGCCGATGGACCCCACCACCTCGAGACCCGTCCGGGTGTCGGCCAGCACCGCGACGGCGTCGGAGGCGTTGATGGCATCGCCGTCCCGCGCCGCGGCCTCCTCGTGGACGTAGCGCCCTCCGCGGAGCCAGGAGGCCCAGGCCGCGACGATCGCCATCAGGGCGGCGGCGATGAACACGACCGCGAGGCCCTGCTGCAGTGGTGCCGAGATCAACCGCGGGAAGAACTCCTTGCCGGTGAGGGCCTGGGCCTGGGCGGCGGGCAATGCGTGGAGGACCGTCGCGGGCAGGAGGGTGGCCATCGGGTTGTAGCCGAGCAGCGCGGCGAACAGGCTCGCCACCGGCGGAAGGTGCGAGATCCGCGCGGCGACGGCCGCCGGCACGTCGCTGGCGACCAGGCCACGGTACAGGGTCGACGGCAGCGAGGACGCGAGGCCGGCGATCATCAGCGAGAAGAAGACGCCGATCGACACCACCATGCCGGTGTTCTGGAAGGTGGCCCGCATGCCGGCTGCCGCACCCCGCTGGCGCGCCGGCACGCTGTTCATGATCCCTGCCATGTTGGGCGACATGAACAGGCCCCCGCCGATCCCGCTGACCAGCAACAGGCCCGCGAACTCCCAGTACGGGAAGTCGACCGGCAGCAGGACCAGGCCCAGGAACGAGGCCGCGGCCACGAGCATGCCCCCGGTGGCGAACGGCCGGGCGCCGAACCGGTCCGAGAGGTAGCCCGACAGGGGCCCGAAGATCAGCGAACCCACGGTCAGCGGGAGCATGTAGATGCCGGCCCAGAGTGGCGTGTCGGCGAACGAGTAGCCGTGCAGCGGCAGCCAGATTCCCTGCAGCCAGATGACCAGCATGAAGGACAGCCCGCCCCGACCGAGCGACGCCAGGAAGCCGGCGAGGTTGCCCGCGCTGAAGGCGCGGATGCGGAACAGGTCGAGATCGAAGAGTGGCTGGTCCGCGCGGCGCTCGATCCACAGGAACACGGCCAGCAGCACGAGGCCGCCGCCGATCATCGCGAGCACGAAGGGATTGGTCCAGCCCATGGTCTGACCGCCGTAGGGCTGGATGCCGTAGGTGATCCCGATCAGGAGCGCCGTCAGGCCCACGGCGAAGGTCAGGTTGCCGGGCCAGTCGATCCGGGCATGGCTGACCGTCCCCAGCTCCTCCAGGCGCAGGTACGCCCAGATCGTGCCGGCAAGCCCCACGGGGACGCTCACGAAGAAGACCAGCCGCCAGTTGATGGCGGCCAGGATACCGCCCACGACCAGCCCGATGAACTGGCCGGCCAGGAACGAGACACCGTTGATGCCGAACGCGAGGCCACGCTGCTCGGCCGGGAAGGCGTCGGTGAGGATGGCCTGCGCGTTGGCGAAGAGGAAGGCGCCGCCGATCGCCTGGACGAAGCGCATGCCGATGATCCAGATGGCACCCGCCGGGCCCGTGAAGGGCGTGGCCGCGAGGAGCAGCGACCCGGCGGTGAAGACGGCAAAGCCCGCGTTGTACATCCGGACGCGCCCGTACATGTCGCCCAGCCGTCCGAACGCCACCACCAGCACCGCGGTCACGAGCAGGTAGCCCATCATGACCCAGAGCAGGTAGCTGGTGCTCCCGGGGTCGAGCGGGTTGAGCTTGATGCCGGTGAAGATGGCCGGCAGCGAGATGATGACGATCGAGCCGTCGATCGCCGACATCAGCACCCCGAGCGTCGTGTTCGACAGCGCCACCCACCGGTAGTTGGGGTCGTCACGGCGCGACCGCACCCCGCGGGCCATCACATCGCCAGGCGCGGGTAGAGCCGCGCCGCGATGACCACGAGCACGACCAGTGCGAACACCAGCACGCCGAAGTCCAGCGGGATCGGGAACGTGGCGCTGCCCCCGGAGACCATCAGGCTGCGGAGCGCGTCGACCTGGTAGGTGAGCGGGTTGACCCTGGCGAGGGCCTGCAGCCAGCCCGGCATGAGCGCCACCGGATAGACCGCGCTGCTGGCGAAGAAGAGCGGCATGGTCAGGACCTGGCCGATCCCCATGAAGCGCTCCCGGGTCCGGACCAGGCAGGCGATCACCAGCGAGAACGTGGCGAACCCGGCCGCCCCCAGCACGACCACCACCGAGACTCCGACCAGCTGCGGGATCCCGAGCTGCAGGTGGACGCCGATGATCGCGGCGACCATGTACACGACCGCCGCCTGCACCAGGGCGCGCAGGCCTCCGGCCAGCGCCTTGCCGGTCACGAGCGAGAGGCGGGACGCCGGGCTGACGAGGTACTTGTGCAGGACGCCCAGGTCGCGCTCCCAGATCACCGCGATCCCGAAGAAGATCGCCGAGAAGAGCGCGCTCTGGGCCAGCACGCCCGGCGCCAGGAAGTCGATGTAGCCGAGCTGCCCGGTCGGGATCGCGCGCGCCCGCGCCAGCACCTGGCCGAACACGAGCAACCACAGGATGGGCTGGACCGCGCGGGTCAGCAGCTCGGTCGGGTCGTGGACGAGCTTCTGCAGTTCGGCCTCCGCGACCGTCCAGGCGTCGAGGAAGAACCGGACGGCCGCCGGAGGCTCAGCCCAGGCGGTGGGCCGTGCGGCGCGTTCGAGCGACGTCACGATACGTTCCTCCTTCGCCCAGGTCGCTGCCGGTGTAGTGGGTGAAGACGTCGTCGAGGGTGGCGGCCGGTCCCACCTCCGCGGCCAGCGATTCGGGGGTCCCCAGCGCGACAAGCTTGCCGAGGTGCATGATCCCGACCCGCTCGCAGAGTTCGGCCGCCTCGTCCATGTAATGCGTGGTGAGCAGGATGGTGGTGCCCTCGCGGTCGCGCAGCCGGCGCACATGCTCCCAGACGGCGCGGCGGGCCACCGGGTCGAGCCCCACGGTCGGCTCGTCGAGGAACAGGATCTGTGGCCGGTGGAGCATGGCCTGGGCGATCTCGAGGCGGCGGATCATGCCGCCCGAGAAGGTCCGCACCAGGTTGTCGCCGACATCCGCCAGCCCCATGAACTCGAGCGCCTCGGA
This sequence comes from Chloroflexota bacterium, assembly GCA_021786265.1. Next base: position 48,174 of record JAJYNP010000226.1, on the reverse strand, counting down.
GATGCGTGCCTGGCGGTCCGCCGAGGGGATGTGATAGAGGCGGCCCGAGATGTCCAGGTTCTCCCTGGCGCTGAGTGCGCCGTCGGACGAGAGGAGCTGGGGCACGTACCCGATGGAACGGCGGACCAGCCGCTGCTCGGCGATCACGTCGTACCCGGCCACCGTGGCGGAGCCCGACGTGGGCGGCAGCAGTGTGATGAGCATCTTGATGGTGGTGGTCTTGCCTGCCCCGTTGGGCCCCAGCAGACCGAACACCTCTCCCGGTCTCACAGCCAGAGAGAGGGCGTCGACTGCGGTGACCGACCCGAACCGCCGGGTCAGCTGGCTGGTTTCGATTGCCTGCGGCATCGCGTCCTCGGGCGAGAGGAATACAGTTAGGACGCTTAACAGTCTATCATCGGGCCATGCAGACGTCCGCGACACCGCCCGGCGTCGACAGTGAGGAGCCGCGCGCGGCTCCCGACGGGTCCCGGACGCCGGCTGACGCCATGCGGTCCCAGCGCCCGGGCGACGCCGCGCCACGGGAGGACCCGGATGCCGCCGCCGCCGCGATCCTGGAGAATGTGCCGCTGGTCATGCGGGCCATCCGGGGGCGCATGCGGGAGGGCCGGCCGGCGGGCATGTCGGTCGCGCAGTTCCGCACGCTCCTCTACCTTCGGCGCAACCCGGGCAGCGGATTGTCCGAGATCGCGGATCACCTCGGGACCTCCGTTCCCGCCGCCTCCGAGCTGGTGAGCCGGCTCGTCCGCCAGGACCTGGTGGACCGGGAGATCGATCCGGTCGAGCGCCGCCGGATCCGGCTCACGCTCAGCGCTACCGGGATGGGCCAGCTCGAGCAGGCGCAGCGGGCGGCCATGGCCTGGCTGCGGGGCCTGGTCGAGGAGCTCGAGCCCCAGCGCCAGCGCGCGGTCGTGGACGCGCTCGCAGACCTCCGCCGCCTGATCCTCGCGGCGGGCGAGCCGGCGGCGGGCGAGCCGGCGGAGGGAGGGGCCGCCGGTCGAGGCATCACCACCGGCTGAGCGACCGGCCTCGGTCGGGCCGCCGCCCGCGCTGGAGGCGGTGCCGGACCGGCCGCGGCGACCTGACCATCGGACGCCCACGAGGGGCCGCCCGGACCTTCAGCACGCGGTGGCCGCGGACGAGCATCAACGCGGGCGCGAGCGTGCCACGCGACGCGGGTTGGCGGGCGGACGGGCCCGGCTTGCGTCATGGGAGGGGACCGTGCCATCCGAAGTCGTCAACGCGCCGGCCGCGCCGGAGCTGGACGCGGATGCCACCGCGGCGCTGCTTCGCCTGGCCCGGGACGCGGTCGTGGCGGCAATCCGCAACCAGCCGCCCACCGTCGTCGACCCGGCGGCCTTGCCGCCCGTGCTCCTGGCGCCGGCGGCCGCGTTCGTCACGCTCCACGAACACGGCGAACTGCGTGGCTGCATGGGCAACCTCGAGTTCGACCGTCCGCTCTGGAGGAACGTGCTGATCGCCGGCGCGATCGTGCCGCTCGAGGATCCGCGGTTCATGCCCGTCTCCGACGCGGAGATCCCGGAGATCCGGATCGAGGTGTCCGTCCTCGCGCCGCCGGTGGAGCTGCCGGGCCCCGAGGCGTTCGACGCGCGATCCCAGGGGATCATCGTGGAGCGATCGGGCAGGCGGGCGCTGCTGCTGCCGCAGGTTGCCGAGGAGTACGGCTGGGACGAGGCGACCACCCTGGACGCGGTCTGCCGGAAGGCCGGGCTCGCGGGCAGCGCGTGGCAGCGGTCGGGCACGCGGCTCTTCGGGTTCCGCGCCGTGCACGTCGCGGAACCCGGGTTCGCCGGCTGAGCGCCGATCATGCACGCCGCCAGCGGTGGTTGACCGTCAGCCGGCCGTGGTCGCGTATAGTGCGAATCGGGGCCAGAATTCGGTGGCTCGGCCGCACGGTGGTGACGGCCGGGACCGACGCCCCGGAGGGAGACGAGCACGCTGCAGGGCGAGCACGTCCGCACGGTCGAGGGACAGGCCGGCGAGGAAGCGGCCGGGCTGCGGTGGCTGTCCGTGCTCACTGCGTACTACTTCGGCCTCTCGGTCACCTGGGGCTCCCTGACGACCATCGTGCTGCCCAGGCTGGTCGAGCAGCTCGTGCCGGCCGCGATCAAGACCTCCGCACTCTCGCTGATCGCCGGCCTCCAGGCGATCGTGGCGATCGTCGTCCAGCCCTTCTCCGGCTCCGCCAGCGACCGGCTTGTCACGCCCTGGGGTCGGCGCCGCCCGCTGATGGTGGTCGGCGTGGCCGTCCAGCTGGTCCTGCTCGGGGTCCTCGCCCTCTCCGGGTCGTACTGGGCCATCCTGGTGGTGATGCTGTGCATCGAGATCGCGTCGAACACGGCCCAGGGACCCTACCAGGGGCTGCTGCCCGATCTCGTGCCCCGTGGACGCCGCGGGCTCGCCTCCGGCTTCCTGGGAGGGGCACAGATGGCCGGCCAGGTCGTGGGTGTCGCTGTCGCCGGCGTCCTCGCCGTGACCGGCCACGTGGCGCTGGCTGTCGCCTTCACCGCGGTCAGCCTCGGGCTCGGCACACTGATCACGGTCGTCGGCGTCGACGAACGAGACGGTCGATCCGGCGAGCCACACCTGCCGCGCCTGCGCTGGCACGCGGCCGGAATGGGGGGGTTCCTGGACCCGGGCCGGTGGCGCAGGGCGGTGCGGACGATGGTGCTCGAGGTGTGGGGACGGGACGTCCTGGAGCAGCGCGACTACCTGTGGCTGCTCGGCTCGAGGCTTGCGATCCTCATGGCCACCGGGACCCTCCAGCCGTTCGTCTACTACTACCTGGAGGACTCGATCAGGCTCGGCGACCAGGCGGGCACCCTCGTCGCCCCCCTGGCGGGTGCGGTCGTGCTCGTGGCGTTGATTGCGGCCATCCCCGGCGGCGCCATGACCGCGCGCTGGGGCCGCGTCCGGACCGTGGCCCTGAGCGCGGTTTCCGGCGCGGTGGGCTCCGTGGCGTTCGCGGTCGCGCCCTCCTACCTCTCGCTGTTCGCGATCGCGATCCCCTTTGGGCTCGCGCTCGGTATCTTCCTTTCGGCGGACTGGGCCCTGCTCACCGACGTGGCGCCTCCCGGCGAGGCCGGGCGCTACCTGGGCCTGTCCAACACGGTGACGGCCGCCTCGGCGGTGCTGGCTGTGGCGGTGGGTGGACCCGTGGCGGACCTCATCAACGGCATGCGCTACGGGGCCGGCTACCGCGCCGTCTTCATGCTGGCGGCGATCGAGTTCGTGATCGGCGCGTGGGCCGTGACGCATGTCCACGAACCGGCGGCCTCGCCGGATGCGGTGTAGCGATGCCGGCCGATTCGGACCGTGCGGCGCCGCCCGGGATCCTCGACCCGATCCTCGCCGCCTGGGAAGGGTTCGACCGGCGGCGGCGGAGGATCCGGCCGATGCGGGGCGACGGGATTCTGGGGCTGGAGATCGCCAGGCACCACGGGCGCGAGGTCACGCTCGCCGATGGCACGGTCGTCCGGCCGGGCGACCCGGTCGGCGAGGTGCACCTGCTGAATGGTCGGGTTCGCGAGCTGGAGAGCGCGGCCGGGCTGGCGGCGGCCTATCGCGAGGCGCGGGCCGACCTGCGCGCGCTCGCCGCGTGGTCGACGAACCGCCCGCCCGAGCGCCGCCCGGTGGCGCTCCATGCGGTCGGGATCATGGCGCGGCTGGCCTCGCGCGAGCACTGGGAGCTGCGGCCTCGTGCGCGGACCCCCTGGCGCCGCGTGCAGGACTGGTACTTCCGCTGGCTCCTGGTCCACTGGTCGTCCGCCGGGCGCGAGCGGTTGCGGTACGGCCACGGCCCGCTGAGCTCGGTCGACGCGTGGCTGTCGGACCGCGCCCTGCAGGGACACTACGGCGCGGCCGATCAGGCCCCCGGCCCGGCCTCGGGCAGCAGCCCGGTGTAGCGGACCCCCTGGCGCGGTTCGACCATCCAGTCCGCCACGGTGTCGCGCCACGCCAGGTAGTGCGGCGTCTCCCGGTGCGCCTGCGCGGCGGCGGCATCGACGTACGCCTCGTAGAAGACGAAGCGCGTGGGATCGTCGACCGACTGCAGGATGTCGAACCGCCGGTTGCCCGGCTCCCGGATCGAGCCCTCGTGGTTGGCCCGGGTCACGGCGATGAACTCCTCCACGTGTTCGGGCAGCACGTGGACGTGGACGATCGTGACGTGCATCTGGCGTCCTCTCCGAAGATGGCGGCGACCGGCGTCGACGGCGGCGACGCGTGTCGTCGACGGCTACGCCTGCGGGAGCGGCCGTTCCTCGAGCGGCGCGTCCCAGTGCGCCTCGAGCAACTCGAAGCGCCGCTGTTCGTCCGCGCGGAACGCCTCCTGGTCCGGGTAGAGACGCCTGGCGATCTCGGGCTCCGAGTGCTCCTCCATCGCGGCCCAGTCGCGATAGGTGATCGTCACGAGCACGTCCCAGTCGGCGCGTCCGTCGCCATGGAAGCGCGGCTGGTACAGGTGCACGTCCAGGATCCGGCCGCCGCGTTGCTGCTCGCGGAGGATCGGCCAGTGGTTGCGGAGGAACAGCTCGACCCACTCGTCGTGGTGCCCCCAGCGCACCCGGTAGTAGTAGGCCGCCGTCACTGGATTCCCCGCCATGCGGTGCCCTCCATGTCTCGTCGATGTCCCGACCGCACCGTACCACGGCAGGCCGGAACCGCCTGCCGCCACCTTCGATCAACCGGCTACTGCGACCAGGCGGTCGGAGTGCGATCCCAGCGATGCCCGCGCAGGCGGTCGAGCAGATCGCGCGGGAGCGGGCCCGCGTCGATCGCGCCTGCGTTCTGCGCCACGCGCTCCGGGCTGCGCATGCCGGGGATCACGGTCGACACATCGGGGCTCGAGATGACGAACCGGAGCGCCATCTCGGCCATCGCCATGCCGGCGGGCACGAGCGGCCGGAGCGCCTCTGCATGCGCGACGCTCTGGCGGAGGTTCTCGGGCACGAAGTAGGTGTTGCGCCAGTCGCCCTCGGGCCAGCGGGTCTCGAGGGTCAGCGCGCCGGTGAGGGTCCCTTCGTCGAACGGCACGCGCGCGATCACGGCCACGCCGAGCTCGCGGCAGGCCGGGAAGAGCTCGTCCTCGGGGGCCTGGTCGAAGATGTTGTAGATCACCTGCACGGCGTCGACCAGGCCGGTGCGGAGCGTCCGGAGCACGTTGGACGGCTCCCAGCGGTTGACGCTGATCCCCACGGCCCGCACCAGCCGTTCGCGCTTCAGGTCGTCCATCGCGCGCTGCCAGCGATCGTCGGTTGCCCAATCGTCCTCCCAGACGTGGAACTGGACCAGGTCGACCGCGTCGATGCCGAGGTTCGTCAGGCTCTTCTCGGCGTACTCGCGGATGTGATCGGGCGGGAAGGCGTGCTCCAGCGCGTCGCCGCGGCGCGATGGCCACCGCCGGTCCTTCGGTGGGATCTTCGTGGCCGTGTAGAGACGGCGGCCGGGGTTCGCGCGGACCAGCTCGCCCAGGAGCCGCTCGCTGCGGCCGTCACCGTAGGCCCAGGCAGTGTCGAAGAACGTCACACCGCGGTCCACGGCCGCCTGCAGTGCCTGGCGGGAGCGCTCGTCGTCCGAGCCGGTCCAGCCGCCCATGCCCCACATGCCATAGCCGAGCTCGCTGACGAGCCACCTGGTCCGCCCGAACTGCCGATCGCGCATCGTCCGGCTCTCCTCTCGCGTGATGGCCCGAGACGGGGGCCGGCACGTGCCCGTCCGTAGCCCTCGTCCGACCGTCGTCCTCATCCGTCCCGGCTCGCCAGCTCCACCAATCGCTGCAGAGCCGGCCGCAGCGAGGACAGCGACGCCGGAGCGTGCCGGAGAGAGACCAGCAGCGTCAGGCGCGGCTGGGCGCCGCGCAACTCCAGCAGCACCACGTCACCCACGTCCGCGGCAGCCGCCGCAAGCCGGGTCATGGCCGTCGTCCCCTCGGCATCGTACGCGGCGACCGCGAGTCCGCCCGCCGCACCATCCCGACGCGTCCCGCCCGCGGCCACGGCGGCGCGCAGAGCCGCACGCCCGGTCCGGTGCCTCGGATCGGCCAGCAGCCCCGCCCCGACCGGCGGGCCGTCGAGCTCCGCCTTGATGTCGAGCAGGTCGCCGCGCCCCTGCAGCGCCCAGAGCACCCACACCAGCAGCGCCTCGCGGGGCGCCATGAGCACCGTCGCGATGACCCGGCCGACCCCCCGTACGGGGCGCTCCGCCTCGATGCGGACAACGCTGCGACCGAGCCGCCGGACCTTCGCGGGACCGCCGGGGCCCGCGAGCGCCGCCCGGAGGCCGACGGCGAGCGCCTGGATCCGGCGAGCATTCAGCACCCCGCCGACCGCGTACCCACCGACGAGCAGCACCGCGAGCATGACGACGACCAGCGTGGCGCTATCCACTCGTGACCGCCTCCTCCCCGCCTGCGATGCATCTCGTTTTGCGCTTGCCCGCGACACGCTAACGGTAGCTCAGGTGGGGCCGCCGGCCGTGTGGCCGTGGGGTCTCGCCCTCTACGACTCGTACCAGGAATCGATGGTCGAGGCGCAGCGGCACCGCGACGCGTTCGACGTGCTGATCCTGGGCGAGATGCTCGGTATCCCGCTCATGAACACCACCATCGGCCTCCGGCTGCTGCTCTACGCCGTCGGCGACCTGGAGGGGTTCCAGGTCCGGTTCCTGCGCGAGCACGAGGTCCTGGAGCAGGCGCCGCGCATCCACTGACCGCTCGCTCTCGGGACTGTCGCGATCACGACGCTACCGCCGGCGCGCGGAGAGGCCGACCTTCAGTCCGGAAGCAACCGGAACGGGCGCCCCGAGGACGAGCGGATCGCGCCGAAATGGCGCCGATCGAGCGTCACGATCAGGTCGGTGCCGAGGCGGTCCGCCAGGACGGCGACGGAGGCATCCGTGCCGCCGAGCGGGAAGTCGCCGTACCGCTCAACGAGGTCCGCGATGAGTGGCCAGTCCTCCGCGATCGGCGCCTCGACCTCGAGGGTGGCCAGGCCGCGCAGGAACGCGGCCTCGACTCCCGCACCGAGGCGCCGCCCGACGAGATAGGCGACCTCGGCGACGACGAGCGCGGGGACGACCAGATCGAGATCGGCGCGCTGCAGCACTTCCAGGCAGCGAGCGTGGTCGTCGTCGTCGGCGTCGACTGCCGCGTAGAGCGGGCCGGAGTCAACGACCGCGATCATCGACCAGCCCTCGCACCATGGCGGCCGTGGACGCGCCGTCAGTGGTCGCGATCACCCGCCCATTCGCGGTCGAGGATCGCCTCGATATCGCGGGCGGTCGTGTGGTGGCCGCTCCGTCCGAGCGCCGCGAACGGGAGTTCACGGCGTCCGCCGGCGCCACGTCCAAGACGAGCTTCGATCGCCTCGCGCGCGACCTGGGACACCGGTACCCGCCGGCGCTGAGCTTCCCGCTCCAGGGCCGCGGCCAGCTCGTCTGGAAGGCCGATGGTGGTGCGCTTCATACGCGCATACTAGCACCGCCCGAGGCCTCTTCTGACCGAGCGCGACTCCTCGTCGGGAGACCGCAGCGGAGCGCGGCGGTCCGCCGGGCCGCTCACCGCCCCGGTCCCAGCGGCGAACCTGGCTTTGTCGGAACGCCCAGCCAGCCCTCGCGTTCGGCCCGCACAGCGAGCTCCGTCCGGCTCTCGACGCCGAAGCGCTCAAACAGCCGGGCCAGATGCGCCTCGATCGCCTTGCGGGTGACGCCCAGCGCGACCGCGATCTCGTCGTTGGTGCGACCGTCCAGCAACTGCTCGATCAGACGCCGATCGCGCGGGCTGAGCGGTATCCATCCCGAACGCTGCACGGCCAGCAGGAGCTCGGCCGGGAACGCGACGCCGCCCTCCGCGACCCGGCGGATCGCGTCGAGGATCTCCGCGGTCGGAGCGGTCTTCAGGACGAAGCCGCTCGCGCCATACCGAAGGGCAGCGTCGACGTACTGCGGCATGCCGAAGCTCGACACGACGATGAAGGCGGGCGGCGCGGGGAGCTCGCGCGCCTCGAGCAGCAGGTCGAACCCCGACCCATCCGCCAGGCGCAGGTCGAGCAGCACCACGTCGGGCCGCTCGTGGGCCAGGAGCTCCCGCGCCGCGGCGAGCGAGCCGGCCACGGCGACGACCTGCAGATCCGGCTCCCTGGCTAGCACGCCCTCCAGCCCGCTGGCGACGACCGGGTGGTCGTCCACGATCAGGATGCTGACGCTCATGCTGGCCACTCCACGCGCACCGCAAGCCCGCCATCCTGCCCGTTCTCGATCCGGAGGCTGGCGCCGATCGAACGCGCCCGCTGGCGCATGGACCCGGTGCCCATGTGCCCCTCCCGGACTGCGCGTTCCAGGGCGGCCGGGAGGAGGCCGTGGCCATCGTCGACCACGGAGAGCGCGACGTGGTCCCGCGACACGACGCCGCGCACGGCGACACGACCCCCGCCCGAATGCCGCACGGCATTCGACAGCGCTTCCTGCACGACGCGGAACACGGCAACTTCCACGTCCGCCGGCGGTCGCGTGTCCCTCGTCGGGCCTGCCTCAGCACGCACGTCGGTCTCTACACGGAAGTCGGGGGCCTGCGCGGCAACCTGCGCGGCCAGGAACTCGATCGCGGGGGCGAGACCGAGATCATCGAGCACCGGCGAGCGCAGGTCGGTCGCCACCCCACGCAGGTGGTCCGCCACGCCCCTCAGCGCGGAGATCTCCGACTGAGCGTCCGGTACCGTGTCGAGCCGGCGGATCACGCCCGCGATCTCCTGGAGTGGCACGTCGTGGAGGTCGCGTGCGAGGCGACCGCGCTCGGCCTCCGCTGCCTCCACCGTGAGCCGGTCGCGCAGGTCGGCGACGAACAGGCGGTCGAGCGCGCCGCCGACCATCCGGCGCAGGCGCGGATAGACCAGCCCTCCCGCGACCAGCACGGCGGCGGTGAGAAGAGGAGGCGCGTCCGCGATCAGCTGCAGGGCGGCCACCAGCGCGAGCGCCAGGGCCAGGGCGAGAACGTCCAGGGCACGCAGGCCACCGACGGAACGGATCCAGTTTCTCGCGGCGTCGACGTCGACCTGCAGGGCAAGCACACCCGCGCAACCGGCGAGAACGGCCGCGACGCGGAGGTCGTCGATCGAGTCGAAGAACGCTGGCGCGGCGAGCCAGGCGAAGAGCCAGGCAGCGGCCAGCAGCAGGGTGAGGGCGACCACCACCGACCGGGCGCGGATGCTCCGGAGGCCCCAGTGCGCGCTCCAGGTCGTCGGTGCGGCGAGCGCCAGCAGGCGCGCCGGGACCTCGATCGCGGGCGGCGAGGCGATCGTCAGGGGCACCGAGGCGACGACGATCCCGAGCGTCGCCAGCGCCGCGGCGCGCCGGGGCCGCCAGGGGAACGCGGCGACCGCAAGCGCTGCCAGCGCGAGCGCGATCAGGGCCGCAGGCAGCGCGTCCCGCAGGTGAGCGGTGGCCCCGCCGAGCGTCGCGCCGATCCGCACACCGTCGGCCTGCGTCACGATCCCTCCCCCGCCAGGGCTGTCGCTCGACGACAGCGCCACGACGGTCTGGCCGGCGCGAACCCCCTCCTGCCAGGCGAATGATCCGGGTTGGACGTACAGCACAACCCCTCCCGGAAGCTCCGAGATCACCCCGAGATCGGGCGTGCCCCACAGCGCCGTGGCCGCGCCCAGGGCCGCCATCGCCAGGCCGACGACGAGGAACCCGAGCGACGCGATCGGATCGATACTGCCCCGCCCGCGCCCGGAGCGGAAGTAGGGAAATCCCCACCCCCGGCGTAGGGTTCTCCCCACTTGTCCTGACCCTCCGCCGTCTCTAGTTTCGGATCGCGTCCCACCGCATGAGGCCCCCTGCATGGGACCGGGAGGGACCGATGGGACGCACCCACCTGCGGCGCAGTATGGCCCTGGCGGCCTGTCTCGTCGCGCTCCTCGCGCTGCCCGCTGCGGCGCTGGCCCACGACCCGGGCGCGACGGGATCGGCCGGTCCGGTGGTCGCCGACCTCGCGGGCCACCCCCTCGCGGTCGCGCAGATCCCCGCCTGGTACTGCCACGATCTCGACGCCCCGCGCATCCACTGCTTCACGAGCCTGCCGGCCCTCGAGCACGCCGTGGCCAGCCGGTCCACGGCCGGGGCGATTGGTCCCTCGGCCACCGCGACGGCCTACGTCGAGGTGTTCACCGACGCGAACTGGCAGGGCGCAGCGCTGATGATCTCGGCGCCCTATCCCGATCTCCGCACGATCAACTGGAACGACAAGATCAGCTCGTTCAAGGCCCTGAACGGCCTCGCAGGTCATTTCGCGACCGACATCTACGACAGCGGCCGCCTCGACTACTTCTGCTGCAACCAGCAAGTGCTCTACGTCGGCGACACCTGGAACGACCAGCTCAGCTCGGCGTATCCAGGGTGACTGGCTGCCGCGCAGGGGAAGGAGGTGTGGTTCCCGAGAACGATTCTGTGCATGCAGGCGCGTCCCGCCGTGAGTGTCTCAAGGGGGACTGCAAGTGATCAAGGGAACGAAGTTCCCAGCCTCAGTGGCTCTGGCCGGTCTGGTCGCCCTGGCGGCACCCACTGGATCTGCCGGGCAATGACCGCTGGTGTCGAGGCAACGCAGGAGGAGGGCCCATGAGAGCAACTCGCTGAGACACTGTCCTGGAAGACTTTGCGTCCCGAGGGACCCAATCGGTGCGTCGCAGTCTCGTTCCAGTGCTTATCGTGGCGCTGTCTTTGTCATTTCCTGCGGCGTCGAGCGCGGCGTCGGTGAGTGGGACCATGCCCCTCGTCAGGGACTACACCCGATCCGTCCAGCCTCTCACCGGCGGCGCCTACGAGGTCCGCGAGTCCATCGAAATCAACGGGATGCTGGCCGACTCCATCCGCAAGGTGCAGGACTGGAGGACTCTCCAAGGACAGACCATGCCGGCGCCGTCGTCAGCGACAACCATGACAGCGGCAACGGTGTCCTACTACAGCGCGGGGATGCGCTACGCGGCCTATAATTCGTTCGGCTCGCTCGTGATCCAATACACGATCTGGCAGACCTTCGGGTACGACGGGACGAACATCACTTACTTCCCAGCCTCGACCTACGATTCGGTCGCAAACTACCTGTGGACTCTGACGTCCCACCACGAGTCCCACGGTTGGATCACTTCCCCAACATTCGCGCAAGCCACAGGGACCTACTCCTTCAGCCAGAGTGCTCCGAGCCCTTGGGGTAACATCGGGTTCTCATCGAAGTCAGGATGGGTCGAGGTCTTCATCCACGGCAACGGCTCCTACTCAGGTACAGGCAGCTGAACCGATGACAAGCCGCACGACTCTGGTCGCGCCCGATGAGGGCTTCGTCATCGCCGTCGGCAGGCTGGTGGCAGCCATCCTCCGGATCGTCGTTGTCGTCACGTTCGCATACATTGTGATCGTGACGGCACTTCTGTTCGCCGGTACGATCACCTCTGAGTCTCGAACGTTGCTTGGAGTGCGTTACCCAATCGAGAGTTACGATCCAGACTCCGCCGGCAACATAGCCACCGACTACGTCAGAGCGCATCTTGATCGCTTTGGGCTATCGCGAGGAATGACTGACTTCTCGGCGAGCGTTCTCCCGGGGCCGGTTCTCGCGACGGAGACGTGCTTCCAAGTCATGGTGGACTCGAAGGCTGCGGCGTCGCCAAGCCGCTATCTGGTGGGGCTTGAGAAACAGTCCGGGGCCTGGGTCGTGATTGGCATCTCGCAAGCTGTCAGCGGGGCCTGGGTGGGGTCTGTCGGCCCACGGGCACTTGGCTGCGAAGCAGCCGCCAGCTCCTGACGCCAGTTCCGGAGCGAACCGAATAGTGACGTCACAGAGGCGCCGCCGAGACGACAACAATCGGCGGCGCCTCAACGATCCCCAGCTCCTGTCGTTGTTCAAGAGTGAACCTATGCATTCACGACGTCGAACGGATGGGCCGCGATCACATCGTACTCGGCTGATGGCAGTCAAGCCAACACGCGGCTCACGTTCCGGTCGGCGACGGCAACAGCGAGCATTCCTGGGGCGATGGTAGCTAATTCATGGAGTCTAAACGCGTCTGGAGGGTTCACTCTCGACGGACACCCGCCTGAGGAGATGACAATCTGGCTATTCAGGGTGCAGTAGCAAGTGGACATCAAGTCTTGGTGAGCGTGCCCGCCGTCGAACCCGGATGTCCACCAATCTGTCACGCTGAGTGTAGGTACGGCGAGCCCCCTTTCTGCCAGCGCCGCGCTCCGAGGTCTTGATCGATGAGCCGACTGGTTCTCTCCGAAACCGATGATCATCGACAACCCGCCCAGTGTCGTGCAGGTTCACGTCTCGGCACCAACCTGCGGAGTCCCCGCTCCGAGGGCCCCGAGTCGAAGGCGTTACGCCCGTCGTCATGGGCCCTTCGGACGTATCGAAACAGCCTCGCCGTCGTGATGGCCTGCTGCGTTCTGTCCATTGCCTGTACTGCCGCGCCGACGCCGACCGCGCGTGTTTCTGTCATGGAGGGCGGATCGGTGCGATGGTCGTTCCCCGCCTCGTGGCATGTGACGGGGACCGTTCCAGTTCAACCTGGCGGGAAGGAGGGCATCACGTTCGTGTCCCCTGAGCCGATCGCTGTCAACTGCTCGGTCGATCCGCCGTCGCTGGAGACCTGCTGGCCGCTGCAGCGCCTGTCATCGGATGGAATCCTGGTGGCGTGGATCCCATTGCGGGGGCTGAGCCCGCAACCGACGGCCACGGCGTGGACCATCCTCGTGTCGAACGGTGCCGCCGCACGGGTCAGGCGAGAGGTTCCGGGAATATGCGGCGAGATTGGCGGCGACGAGACACTCATCGCCATCGTCCCGACGCTGCCGGACGGGTCGGGCGACCACCAGCTGGTCGCCTGTCTCCGGGGTCCTGACCTGACATCGGGCGAGGCCGCGGTGCGGACGATCCTGGCGTCGGTCAGGCCAGCGACGGGCCCCTGATCAGGCGGTCGCGCGCGACAGTGACAGTCGGCCCGGGGCGGTCACGGTCGGCCGAGCACGATGTCGATGCCAGCCAGCACGAGCTGCAGCTTCGCCTGTGACAGTCGGCTGACGCGCTCGGTCAGCCCGGCCCGGTCGAGCGTGACAATCTGTGACGCGTTGGCAACGGAATCCCGGCGCAGGCGCGTCAGGGGGGCCGGCAGCACGACGTTGCCGGGGGCACCCGCCCATCGCAGGTTGCTCGTCAGCGGCACGCAGACGACGGTACGGATGGCGCTCCGGTTGAAGGCGTCCCCCTGGACGACCAGCACCGGTCGTCGAAAGCCTGGCTCGGACCCGGCCGGCTCGGCGAGATCCGCCCACCAGATCCCGCCCGGCGAGCTCACCACTCGTTCGTCTCGAGGACGCGGCGGGTGGCCCTCCCCACGAAGGGATCCTCGGTATCCGAGTCACCGACCTGCTCCACGACCCGATCCAGAGCCTCGGTCACCTCGTCGGGTGCGTGCCGCGCCACGTACTCCTGCAGCGCGGTGCCGTCCCGTCGAGTCCTGGCGGGCGGCATCGAGAGCCAGGCCGAATCTGGAATCATCCCCGTGACGTGCCAGCCGAGCCGATCGCGTCCACCGCGCCCGCGTTCTCCAGCGCGGAGAGGTCCCCCGGATCCCGACCCAGGAACGCCGCCCGCGCCACGCGGCGCATGATCTTGCCGCTCCGGGTGCGGGGCAGCTCGGGCACCGCGATCACCGCCGCCGGGCGCAGGGGCTTGCCCAGGTCGCGCACGATCCGCTCCGCGATCTCGCCCGAGAGGTCCTCGCCGGGCGTCACGCCGGGTCGCAGCACCACCAGCACCACCACCGACTCGCCCTTCATCTCATCGGGCACCCCGATCGCCGCCGCCTCGATCACCGCCGGGTGCCCGCAGGCCGCCGTCTCGACCTCGGCCGGCCCGACCCGCTTGCCGGCCACCTTGAGCGTGTCGTCGGAGCGGCCGTGGAGGTACCAGTAGCCGTCGGCGTCGACCAGCGCCCAGTCGCCGTGGACCCACGTGCCCGGCAGCCGGCGCCAGTACGCGTCGAGGTACCGCTCGCGGTCGCCGCCCCAGAAGCCGCGCGTCATGCCCGGCCACGGCGCGCGGAGGACGAGCTCGCCGACCGTTCCCCGCACCGGCGTCCCCTCGGCGTCCACGACGTCGGCGGCCATCCCGATGCAGGGGCCGTTGAACGAGGTGGGCCGGATCGGGCGCAGGAGCGTGCAGCCCAGGATGCCGCCGCTGATCTCCGTGCCGCCCGAGTAGTTCACGATCGGCAGGCGCGAGCCGCCCACGACCCGGAAGTACCACCACCAGGGCTCGGGGTTCCAGGGCTCGCCGGTCGAGCCGAGCACGCGCAGGCCCGACAGGTCGTACGCGTGCACGGGCTCTTCGCCGTGAACCAGGAGCGTGCGGACGAGCGTGGGGCTGACGCCGAGATGCGTCACCCGGTGGCGCTCCGCGACCGCCCAGATCCGGTCCGGGCCGGGCCAGTCGGGCGCGCCCTCGTACAGCACGAGTCGGGCGCCCAGCAGGAGCGCGCCGCTGATCGTCCAGGGGCCCATCATCCAGCCCAGGTCGGTGAACCAGAAGAGCGCGTCGCCCGCGCGCAGGTCGAAGGTGTGGGCGAGATCCTGCGCCGACTTGACGGGGAACCCGCCGTGGACGTGCACGGTGCCCTTGGGCGCGCCGGTGGTGCCCGACGTGTAGATCACCATGTACGGCGTCTCGGGATCGGTCTCGGGCGTCTCCCGGAGCGGCTCGAGCCCCTCGGCGGCCAGCTCCTCGTCCCACCAGCGATCGCGGGCGGCACGCCAGGGCAGCGCGCCCCGCCGGCCGACCATGCGGCGCACGACCAGGACGCGCTCGACGGTGGGCGATTCGTCGAGCGCGGCGTCCGCGACCTCCTTGAGCGGCACCACCTGCCCGCGCCGCAGGAAGCCGTCGGCGGTGACCAGGTGCGTGGCCTCGAAGGCGTTGAGGCGCGTGGCGACCGCGTGCGCCGCGTACCCGGAGAAGATCGGCGTGAAGACCGCGCGCAGCTTCCCCAGCGCGAGCACGGCGATCACGGTCTCCGGGAGCATGGGCAGGAAGACGCCGACCCGGGTCCCCTCGCCCACGCCGTTGCGCGCCAGCATGGTGGCCGCGCGATCGACCTGGTCGCGCAGCTCGGACCAGGTCAGGCGGCGGACGTCGCTGTCCTCGCCCTCCCAGGCGAGCGCCTCCTCCCCGGGGCGCGACTCGGCCCACGGGTCGACCGACGCCTGCGCGTGGTTGAACGCCCCGCCGACCCACCAGCGCGCCCATTCGATCCCGTCCGACAGGTCCAGCGCCTGCCTGGGCCGCCGCTGCCAGGCGAGGCCGAGGTCGTCGACCGCGGCGCCCCAGAACCACCCGGGGTCGGCCGTCGCCCGCGCCTGCAGCGTCTCGAGGTCGGGCGCGTCGAGCGCGTGGAGGAGGCCGGCGGCCCGGCTCTCGGCAAGCACATCGGGGCCGGGGCGCCAGGCAGCGTCGGGGACGTCTCGCCCGAAGATCGCGGCCGGATCGTGGGGGGCTGGCTGTCGCATCCTGGTCGCCTCGAGGGGAGCGTGTCGTCGGGTGGCCGCCGAGGCCCCCGGACGGAGCCGCCGGCGGCCTGAATCTATACCCCGAGACGGTACGGATACGCGTGGATCGTGGCCCGTACCAGGCGCGTGCCCAGATGCGAGGGCGCGACACTCGGCCGTGCGCACTTATCCATGCGGCCCGAACCGGTGCTCGACAACCTACGTTCCGCCCTGCACGACGAGGTGGGGCCGAACAGCACCGGTCGGTCAGGCGGCGGGTGGCTAGATTGACTGGCGGTACCGCGGCGGAGGCTCGAGAGGCGTCGGATGGAGTTCACGCTCAACGGGCGGGGCGTCTCGACGGAGGTTCGGGCGGGGGAGACCCTCCTCGAGGTGCTGCGCGAGCGGTTCGGCCTGCGCTCCCCGAAGGATGGCTGCGCGCCGGAGGGATCGTGCGGGGCGTGCACCGTGCTCGTCGACGGCCGGCCGGTCGTCTCCTGCGCGCAGGACGCCGGTCGCATCGAGGGCCGGGACGTGGTGACCCTCGAGGGGCTGCCGGCCGAGGTCCGTGACGCGTGGGTGGAGGCGTTCTCGTCGGCAGGTGCGGTCCAGTGCGGCTACTGCACTCCCGGCATCGTGATGAAGGCCGAGGCGCTGCTCCGCCGATCGGCCGACCCGTCACGCGAGGCGATCGCCCGGGCGCTGGCTGGCAACCTGTGCCGGTGCACCGGCTACATCAAGGTGATCGATGCGGTGCGCCGCGCGGCGGCCGAGCGTCGCGGAGACGGGGTCGAGACTGAAGTCGTCGCGGTTCCCACGGGCGCGCCGGTTCTCGCCGCGACCTCTGCCGGTGCCGGGATCGCCGCGCCGCCCGCCGGCGCAGCGATCGTCGACCTCGCGCCGGCTCCGCCTGACCGCGTTGGCGTCCCCACGCCGAAGTGCGCCGGCCGCAGGCTCGTCCTCGGGGAGCACCTCTTCGTCCGCGACATGGCCATCCCCGGCATGCTGCACGCCGCGCTTCGCTTCTCCGACCACCCGCGCGCCCTGGTGCGGCGAATCGACACCAGCCGGGCGCAGGCGGTGCACGGCGTCGTGCGGGTCGTGACCGCCGCGGACGTGCCCGGTCCGCGGTACCAGGGATTGATCACGGCCGACTGGCCGGCGTTCGTGGCCGAGGGCGAGACGACGCGCTGCGTGGGCGACGTGCTCGCGGCGGTGGCAGCGGAGACGCGCCACGCGGCCCGCGAGGCCGCCGCGCTCGTCGCGGTGGAGTACGACGTGCTCGAGCCCGTGACGGACCCGTTCCAGGCGCTCGCGGGGGATGCGCCTGCCGTGCACGAGGGCGGCAACCTGCTGTCGGTCTCGCCTGTCCGGCGCGGGGACGTCGACGCGGCACTCGCGTCGGCGGCGCACGTCGCGACCGAGACGTTCCGCACGCAGCCGATCGAGCACGCCTTCCTGGAGCCGGAAGCGTGCCTGGCGGTGCCGGCCGGCCATGACGGCCCCGATGCCTGGCACGGCTGCGGGGACGGTGGTTCCCTCCAGCGCGGCCATCCTCGGACAGGGGAGCGGTTTCCCGACGACGGCCCGCCCCGTGACGACCGGCTGGCACTCCACGGCAGTGACGCATCCGGCTGCAGCGACCAGCTCGACGGAGGCCGCGCGCCGGACGCGGTGCCGTCCGTCGGTCTCGCGAACGCCGGCGCCCCGGTCGTCACCGAGCTGACGGCCCCGTCCCTGCGCGTGTACTCCCAGGGACAGGGCGCGTGGGAAGACCGCCGACAGATCGCCTCCCTGCTCGGGCTCCCCGAGCAGGGAGTGCGCGTGACCCAGGTCCCCACCGGGGGCGCGTTCGGCGGGAAGGAGGACCTGAGCGTCCAGGGGCAGACGGCGCTTCTCGCACTGCTCACCGGCCGGCCGGTTCACCTCGCACTCACGCGCCGCGAGAGCATCCGGCTGCACCCCAAGCGCCACGCGCTGACCATGACGTTCACCGCTGGCTGCGACCCCGAAGGGCGCCTGCTCGCGCTCCGCGCCCGGATCGTCGGCGACACCGGGGCGTATGCCAGCGTTGGCGCGAAGGTGCTGGAGCGGGCCGCGGGGCACGCCTGCGGCGCGTACCGCGTGTCGAACGTCGACGTCGAGGCGCGCGCCGTCTACACCAACAACCCGCCCGCCGGGGCCATGCGCGGGTTCGGCGTGGTGCAGGTCACCTTCGCGATCGAGGGGATCCTCGATCGGCTCGCCGAGCGCGTGGGGATCGACGGGTGGGAGATCCGCTGGCGCAACGCCCTGGACGTCGGCGACCGGTTCGGGACGGGGCAGCTGCTCGGGCCCGGTGTGGGCGTCAGGCGCACGCTGCTCGCCGTCCGCGATGCGTATCGGTCGGCGCGGTTCGCCGGGATCGCCTGCGCCGCCAAGAACACCGGGGTCGGGAACGGCATGACGGAGCGCGGCCGCGCCATCCTTCGCCCTGAGCCGGGGGGCTGCCTCACGCTGTTCCACTCGTGGACCGAGATGGGCCAGGGCGTTCACACCGTCCTCCGGCAGATCGCGAGCCAGGAGCTGGGCGTTCCTGCGGATCGGATACGCGTCGTGGTCGACACCGAGCGCGAGCTGGACACGGGCCAGACCACGGCATCCCGCGCGACGACGCTCGGCGGGCAGGCGGTGCTCGACGCGGCGCGCCGCCTGAAGGCCGCGCTGGGCGACGGGCGCCTGGAGGACCTGGCCGGCCGCGAGTTCGCCGGCGAGTACGTGGTCGACTGGACCACCGAGAACGCCGCCGACGAGCCCGTCACCCACTTCGCCTACGGGTGGGCGACCCACGTGGTTGCCCTCGACGACCGGGGACGGCTGGCGAAGGTCATCGCAGCGCACGATGTGGGCCGTGCGCTGAACCCGCTGGCGCTCGAGGGGCAGGTCGAGGGCGGGGTGCACATGGGGCTCGGGCTCGCGCTCACCGAAGAGCTGGCGCTCGAGCGCGGGGTCCCGGTCGCCGGGACGCTCAAGTCGCTCGGCATCATTCCCGTGGC
The DNA here is from genome assembly GCA_021786265.1 of Chloroflexota bacterium. Next base: position 29,584 of record JAJYNP010000226.1, on the reverse strand, counting down.
CGCGATGCCGCAGGTGGAGTGCATCTTCGTCGAGGAGCCGCAGCCGGAGGGGCCGTACGGGGCCAAGGGCGCCGGCGAGGCGGTGCTGGTCCCGACCCCCGCGGCCGTGGCCGGGGCGCTGCACGCGTTCGACGGACGATGGCGGACCGACCTGCCGATGCGGGACTCGGCGCCCGCCCGCGCGGCACTGCCGAGGCTGGCGCGGGAGTCGCGAACGGCCCCTACGTCGGATCCCGCCCGGTTCCGCCGGCCAGGGCCTCCAGCACGATCCGTCGCAGCACGCGTCCGGTGACCGTGCGCCGGTAGTCGGCGGTCGAGCGGACGTCGTCGATGGGCGAAACCTCGCCCGTGACCACGGCGGCGGCACGCTCGGCGACCTCGGGCGATGGCGGGGTGCCCTCCAGCACGGCCTCGGCACGCGGCGCGCGGATCGCGCGCTCCGCGACCGACCCGAGCGCCACGCGCACGTCGTGCCACGCGCCGCCGGCGTCGGTGCGCCATGCGACGGCGATCGATGCCTTCGCGATCGACATGGCATGCCGGGTCCCGACCTTGCGGAAGCGGACCGTCCGCCCCGGACGGAGCGGGATTCGCACGCGAAGGAGCAGCTCGTCGGGCGCCAGCGCGGTGCGCCGGTACCCGGTCCAGAAGTCGGCGGCCGCGATCTCTCGCTCGCCCCGCACGGAGCCGGCGACGAGGACTGCGTCCGTGGCCAGCAGGATGGGCAGCGTGTCGCCGGCGGGGGACGCGTTGACCGCGTTGCCGCCGATCGTGCCGCGGTTCTGGATCTGGGCCGCCCCGACCAGGGCCGCCATCTCCGCGAGTACCGGCAGCCGCTCCCGCACCACCCGCGAGCGCCGCAGCTCGGTGTACGTGGTCAGCGCGCCGAGCACCAGCGCCGTGCCCTCGATGCGAATGCCGCGGAGCTCGTCGAGTCGCCAGAGGTCGAGCAGCGGGGTACCCGGGCCGGCGGTGCCGGCCGCGAGTGCGACCATCAGGTCGGTGCCGCCCGCGATGGGGCGGTGGGCACCGGCGGCGAGGACGCGGAGCGCCTCGCCGAGCGTGCCGGGCGTCTCGACCGGTGGACGGGACCCCGCGGCCGCGCCGGTGGACGCCGAGCTCGGGCGTGGGGCAGCCGGCGCGACCTCAGTTGAGGAGAGCCGCATCGCGGCCTCTTCGCGCGCCCCGGGCGCGGCCGTCACGCGGATGGCCTCCACGATCCTCGTGTAGCCAGTGCACCGGCACAGGTTGCCGGCGATCGCCTCGCGCACGGCGTCCTCGGTCGGCTCTGCCCCGGAGTCCAGAAATGCGCTCGCCGAGACCAGGATCCCGGGGGTGCAGAACCCGCACTGGACCGCGCCCGACTTCAGGAACGCCTGCTGCAGTGGGCCGAGTCGCCCGTCCGTCGCGAGCCCCTCCACCGTCCGCACGTCGCACCCGTGGACCTGGCAGACGGGGACCAGGCAGCTGTCGACGACCTGGCCGTCCACGAGCACGGAGCAGGCCCCGCACTCCCCCTCGCCGCAGCCCTCCTTGGTCCCGGTCAGCCCGAGGTCCTCGCGCAGGACGTCGAGCAGGCGGCGGCTGCCCGATCCGCTCGCCTCCACCGCCAGGCCGTTGACCGTGAAGCGGACGCCGGTCGTCGTCGCGGTCATGGTGTGCCCGCCCGGTGCGGCGTCGCGCTGGTGGCCGGGGACGGCGGATCGACCGTCGCGAGCGCAGCGAGGATCCGCTCGGGCGTCACCGGGAGTTCGTGGATCCAGGCCCCGGTCGCGTCGTGGATCGCCGCGACCACCGCCGGCGCGCCCACGTCCATCGGCAGCTCGCCGAGACCCTTGACGCCGTGCGGTGCCCCGGAGAAGGGCTCCTCGACCAGGAGCGCGGTGATCCGCGGCGCGTCGAGCGACGTCGGCACCAGGTACGTGGCCAGCCGGTCGTTGAGCAACCGACCACCTTCGGACCGTGCCTCCTCGATGGTCGCGTACCCGACCGCCTGCAGCGTGCCACCCTCCACCTGGCCGCCGGCCAGGACCGGGTTGACCACGCGGCCGGCGTCGTCGGCGGCGACCACCGACCGGACCGCCACCTCGCCGGTGTCCAGGTCGACGTCGACCTCGGCCACCGCGGCCGCCCAGCTGTAGGCCGGGTAGGCATCGCCCAGGTGCGTCGCGTCGTCCCACTCGATGCCCGGGTACCCGTCGAACCGCTCGTCGAAGCGAACCGGGCCGTGGCGGCGCGCGTCATCCCGGTACGACTCGGCGAAGGGCCGGCCGGTCCGCGCCTCCACGTCGCGACGGAGCCGTTCGGCGGCGCGCACCAGCAGGCCGCCGACCACCATCGTGGTGCGCGAGGCGACCGTCGGACCGCTGTTGGGGACGATCGACGTGTCGGTCGGGGCGACCTCCACGGCGTCGAACCCGACGCCGAGGGCCTCGGCGACCAGCTGCGGCAGCACGGTGCCCGCGCCCTGCCCGATCTCCGTCGAGTCGGTGAGGACGCGAACCCGGGCGCCGGCCGTCAGCTCGACGGCGGCGACGCTGGCAAGGTGCCGCTCGCCGCCGCCCGTGAAGCCCGCGCCGTGCCACCCGAGGGCGAGGCCGATCCCATGGGCGACATGGCCGGCCCTCTCCGGCGCCGCCCGGACCCGGGTCCGCTCCGCTGCCGTGCCCGCCCTCGTGTGCTCGAAGTCGGAGTTCTCGATCGCGCGCTCGAGGACCGAGTGCGCGCCGACGCTCTCGCGGAGCACCTGGCCGGTCGCCGTGACGTCACCGACCCGATACGCCCACCGCCGGCGCAGCTCGGCCGGCGAGATCCCCAGCGCCTCGGCGATCCGGTTCACCTGCATCTCGGCGGCGAACTCGGTCTGGGGCGCCCCGAAGCCCCGCATGGCGCCGTTCGGCGGCGTGTTGGTCATCACCGCCTGCGACCGGATCCGGACGTTGGGGCAGGCATACGGACCGGTCGCGTGGATCGTGCCCCGGGAGAGCACCACCGCCGAGAGGGTGGCGTAGGCCCCGGCGTCCATGACCACCTCGATGTCCTGCGCGATCAGCCGGCCGTCGCGCATCACCCCGCTGCGGTGCCGGACCACCGCCGGGTGGCGCTTGGTGGTCGCGACCAGGTCCTCGTGCCGGTCGTAGATCATCCGCACCGGGCGGCCGGTCCGGAGGGCCAGCATCGCCGCGTGGATCGCGAGCCCGGACGGGTACTCCTCCTTGCCGCCGAACCCGCCCCCGGTCTCCGCCTGGACCACCGTGACGTGCGCATCGTCGAGGGCCAGTGCCCGCTTGAGCGCGGTGTGGACGTAGTACGGGCACTGCAGCGACCCGTGGACAGTCACGCCGCCGCCTTCGCGGGGGACCGCGATCACGCCCTGGGGCTCGATGTAGAGCTGCTCCTGGGGCCCCACCCGGTAGGTCCCCTCGATCACCAGGTCGGCCTCGGCGAGCCCGGCCTCCGGGTCGCCCTTCACGATCTCATAGCTGGCGAACGACCGGTCCGACGCCGCGGGATCCAGCAGCGGAGGGAGCGGCTCCGCCCGGAGGCGAACGTGATCGCGCGCGGCTCGAGCCGTCTCCGGGTCGGGGGCGGCCACCAGCGCCACCGGCTCGGCGACGTGGCGGATCACGCCGGCCGCGAGGACCGGCTGGTCGTCGACCATCAGGCTCACCACGTTCTCGCCGGGGACGTCGCTGGCGTCGAGCAGGATCACGCGTGACCAGTCGAACGCCGGATCGCGCTCGATCCCCAGCAGGCGGGCATGCGGCTCGGTCGAGCGGACGGTGGCGCCGTACCAGGCGCCGGGGACGTGGAGATCCGCCACGTATCGGGCGGTGCCGGTCAGCTTCGAGGGGGCGTCACGCCTGGACACAGGCCGGCCGACCACGGTCCCGGCGCTCGACGCCGGGGGATGCAGGACCGCGGCGCCGGGCGCGATCACGGCCGCACGGCTGGTGGCCACCCGGCGACGATGCCGCGACGCCGGGGCGTGTGTCAAGGTCGGTTGGCACCCTGCCGGGTGGGCACGAACGCCCCTGCCGCGCGACGCGCATGCCGCGCGACGCGCATGCGACATGTCGTACGCTTCGGGCGGAGGTGCCAGATGGCAGACAAGACGCCGAAGCGGCCGCCGAAGCCGAAGCAGCCGAAGAAGCCGAAGGCCTGACGGTGGTCTCGCGGCCCGCATGGCCGCGAGACGATGGGCCACGAGACAAGGGGCCGCGGGACGAGTGGCTCCGGCACGCGCCACGTTCCGGGCGGCGTGGTAGGGTCCGCGCCGGTGTATTTCGAGCTGCCCCCTGAGCACCGGCTCCTCAGGGACGCGATCCATGACTTCCTGCAGCGGGAGGTCGAGCCGGTCGTGGCCGCGCACGAGCGCGACCGCCGCTTCCCCGCCGAGATCGTCCGCCGTATCGGTGAGCTGGGCTGGCTGGGCATCCCGTACCCCGAGGACGAGGGCGGAGCCGGCATGGACACGCTCGCCTACGCCGTCGCCATCGAGGAGATCGCGCGGACCTGGGGGTCGCTCGCGCTGATCGTGGCGGCCCACACCAGCCTGGGCTGCGGCCCGCTGCACATCGCCGGCACGCGCGAACAGAAGGAGCGGTTCCTGGTACCGATGGCGTCCGGCCGCGTGCTGGGGGCGTACGGGCTCACCGAGCCCGGCGCCGGCAGCGATGCGGGAGCCACGCGCACCACGGCCCGGTTGGAGGATGGCTCCTGGGTCATCGACGGTGGGAAACGCTTCATCACCAACGCGGGCCGGGCCGGGACCTACGTCGTCGCGGCGCGCACCGGGTCGCGCCCCGACGGGTCGGCCGAGGTCAGCGCGTTCGTCGTGCCCGCGGACGCCCCGGGGTTCGCCGTTGGCCGGCTCGAGGAGAAGATGGGCCTGCACGCGTCGGCGACGGGCGAGCTGCACTTCGACGGCTGCCGCATCCCGGCCGGGAACCTGCTGGGCGAGCAGGGCAACGGGTTCCCATTGTTCCTGCAGGTCCTCGACGGTGGCAGGATCTCGATCGCGGCGCTGGCGCTCGGGCTCGCGCAGGCCTCGCTCGACGCCTCGACCGCCTATGCGCGGGAGCGACGGCAGTTCGGGCGGCCCATCGGCAGCTTCCAGGGCGTCGGGTTCATGGTCGCCGACATGGCCACGGAGCTTGCCGCCGCCCGCATGCTGGTGCACCGCGCGGCGTGGCTCAAGGACCGGGAGCGGCCATACCGGCTCGAGGCCGCGCAGGCCAAGCTGTTCGCCTCCGAGGTGGCGTCGCGCGCCACCAACGCCGCGGTGCAGATCCACGGCGGCTACGGCTACGTCGAGGAGTATCGGGTGGAGCGCTACCTCAGGGACGCGAAGCTCACCGAGATCGGCGAGGGGACCAGCCAGATCCAGCGACTGGTGATCGCACGGGAGATCCTGGGGCTGCGGGTCGTGTGAGGCGCGGGCCGGCCCGCGGAACCAGGACGGCCCTGCGGGCGTGGGCGGCGGCCGGCTACCATCACGAATCATGACGCGGCTGCTCGTGACCCGGCTTCGACCCTGGTTGACCGTTCGCGACCTCCCCCTGTGGCTCGCGATCGCGGGCCTGCTGGTCATGTCGGTGACCGGGTTGATCGGGTCGATCGCCGATCCCGGGCTGGCTCCGACGGTCGCGCTGGTCGTCGGCAGCTGCGTGCTCACGATCCTGGCCGGCCGCGTGCTCGTGCGCCGGATCCGGTATGGGCGCGCCTGGCGCGTGACGGTGGCGGTCCTCGCGCTGCTGGCGCTCTTCCCGCTGCTCGGCGCCCTCGCCTTCCTGCTGCTGCCGGCTGCTCTCGCGCTCCTCGCGGTCGAGCTGGTCTCGCCGGCGCCGTCCGGGGCGCTCGCGCCGCGGAGGCCGGCCGGCGAGGGTCCGACCGACTTCGACTGGCCGGACGACGGCCCGGCGTAGCCGCCAGGGCGCGGAGATGGAGCCACGCCCCGGCGGAGCGAGTCACGTCCGGGCGTGCGCATCCGGGATCCCGCCCGGCCCCTCCGACGGCGGCGGACGTGCTACGCGCGACCCAGGGGCTGCCCGGTTTCCGGGTCCCAGCCTCCCGCCTGCCCGACCTTCGAGGAGAGCGGCCGGCCGAGGGCGCCCGAGATGAAGCGCGCGGCCTCGAGCACCCGGGGCAGCACGGCGCCGTGCGGGAGCCCCAGGCCGTCGAGCAGGTAGACCAGGTCCTCCGTCGCCAGGTTGCCGGCGGCCCCGGGGGCGTACGGGCATCCGCCGGTCCCGCCCGTCGACGAGTCGAAGCAGCGGACGCCCGCCTCGAGCCCGGCCACCACGTTCGCGACCGCGGTCCCGCGCGTGTCGTGGAAGTGCAGCGCGACGCGCTCGACCGGGAACCCCGAGGCCCGCACGTGTGCGAGCAGCTCCCGCACCTGGGAGGGCACCGCCACGCCGATCGTGTCGCCGAAGCAGACCTCGTCGACGCCGAGCTCCAGCAGTCGGGCCGCGACGCGCACTGCCCGCTCGGGCTCCACCCGGCCCGTGTACGGGCATCCGAACGTGGTCGACACGTACCCGCGGCGCCACCAGCCGAGCTCGCCGGCACGGTCGAGCAGCGGCCCGAACGTCCGGAGCGAGGTCTCCACGCTCATGCTGATGTTGTGCTCCGCGAACGCGTCGGTGGCGGCGGTGAAGACGGCGATCGCCCGGGCCCCGGCGGCCTCCGCGCGCTCGAGCCCGCGGAGGTTCGGCACCAGCACGGGATACCGCACCGCGGGGTCGCGCGGCAGCGACCGGAGCAGCTCGTCGGCGTCGGCCAGCTGCGGCACGGCCCTCGGCGACACGAAGCTGGTGGCCTCGATCTCCCGCAGCCCCGCGGCGACCAGCAGCTCGATGAAACGGCGCTTGTCCCCGGTCGGGACGGGCCGCGCCTCGTTCTGCAGCCCGTCGCGCGGCCCGACCTCGTAGATCCGCACGCGATCTCCCGGCCCGACCACGGTCACGCCTCCTCGCCCGCCGACACGGCGCCGTCGGGACGGCCGATCACCGCCAGCAGCTGCCCCGCGATCACCTGCTCGCCCGCCCGAACCAGGAGCTCACGCACGGGCCCCTGGCGCGGCGCGGACACGACGTGCTCCATCTTCATCGCCTCGAGCGTCGCGATGGGGGCCCCGGCGGCGACCGCGGCCGCCTCGGCGACGTGCACGGCAATGATCCGCCCCGGCATCGGGGCCGTGACCCGTGAGTCGCCCCCCGAGCCGTGGTGTGCGGCCTCGCGCGCGGCCCGGTCGACGTCCGGCGCCGGAGCGATCCGGAACGGGACGCTGCGGCCCTCGATGTCCAGGTGAACCGTCCCGCCGCTCACCACGACGGCGCCCGGGACGTGGGTCTCGCCCGTTGACACGGGGCCCACCGGTACCGACCGCTCATCGCCGTCGGACCGCAGCCGCACCACCGCGGGGGCGTTCGGCCGCCAGCCGCCGCACCAGGGATCGCCGGGCCGTGCGCGCTGATCCGCGTCCAGCAGCAGCCGCGCCGCGAGCTGCCACGCGGCCTCCGGGATGGCCGGCGGTCCCCATCCCTCCGGCGGCGGCCAGTGCGACTCGATCGTGTCGGTGCGCGAGCGCCCTTCGCGGACCGCGGCGGAGCGCACGAGCCAGCGCAGGAAACGCAGGTTGGTGGTCAGCCCAAGCACGACGGTCGCATCGAGGGCGGCCGTCAGCCGGTCGAGCGCCTCCTCGCGGGCACGACCCCACGCCGCGACCTTGGCGAGCATGGGATCGAAGCGACCCGCCACCTCGCCGCCCGCGGCGACGCCCGGTTCCACGCGCACGCCCGGTCCCGCCGGCCACCGCAGGGCCTCGACTCGCCCGGTCGCCGGGAGGAATCCGACCGCCGGGTCCTCGGCGTACAGGCGCACCTCGACCGCGTGCCCGTCGAACCGCACGTCGCCCTGCCCGAAGCCGAGGGGCTCGCCGGCCGCGATCCGGAGCTGGTCGGCGACCAGGTCGCGTCCCGTCACGAGCTCCGTCACCGGGTGCTCGACCTGGAGGCGCGTGTTCATCTCGAGGAACCACCAGGCATCCGCGTCGTCGACCAGGAACTCGCAGGTGCCCGCGGAGGTGTAGCCGACCGACGACGCGAGCCGCAACGCGGCCTGCCCGAGTGCTTTGCGCAGCGCCGGCCCCACGCTGGGACCCGGCGCCTCCTCGAGCACCTTCTGGAAGCGACGCTGCACGGAGCAGTCGCGGTCGCCCAGGTGGACGCCGTGGCCGGCACCGTCGAACAGCACCTGGATCTCCACGTGTCGCGCCGGTGCGACGTTGCGCTCCAGCAGCAGCCGCCCGTCGCCGAACGCGGCCCCGGCCTCGCGCCGGGCGGCGGTCAGCGCGTGGTCCAGCGCCCCGGCCGCGTGGACGATCCGCATCCCCTTGCCGCCACCGCCGCCGGCGGGCTTGACCAGCAGCGGATACCCGACGCGGCCGGCCTCGGCCCGCAGCGTCTCATCCGACTGGTCCTCGCCGTCGTAGCCGGGAAGGACCGGGATGCCGAGTGATGTCGCGCGGCGGCGCGCGCTGGCCTTGTCGCCAAGGGCCCGGATGGCGCCGGGCGGCGGCCCCACCCAGCGCAGGCCGGCATCGAGCACGGCCGTGGCAAACGCGGCGCTCTCCGCGAGGAACCCGTACCCGGGGTGGAGGGCGTCGGCGCCGGAGCGGAGCGCGGCCGCCACGACGGCCGTCGCGTCGAGGAGATCGAGGCCCGGGTCCACGTCACGATGCGGGACCACGCATGCGATCCCCATGCGCTCGCAGGTCCGCTCGATGCGTGCCGCGATCTCGCCGCGGTTCGCGACGAAGAGGACGCGGATCGGGCCGGACGTTGCCCGGGCGTTCGCCACGTCTGCATGGTAGCGGTGGCGGGCGGCGCCGGTGCCGGCGGCGCCCGCCAGGGACGGGCCGTCAGTGGGTCCGGCGAGCGCCCTCGGTGGCTCCCGGGGCCCGCGCGGCGGTCGCGGCCTGGTGCGCGGCCGCCGCCTCCGCCGGGCCGTGGCGATACCGGCGCACGACGAGGATGGTCGCGATGCCCACGACCAGGGAGACGGTGTTCGGGATCACGAGCGCGAGGTTCGCGATCGACGCACCATAGGCCGCCCACAGGACGAACCCCACGATCAGGACCGACAGGTACCCGATGGATACGTCCGCCGAGGAGCGCCGCTCCACCATCCGCCGGATCTGGAGCAGGGGGCTGATGCCCATGAGCACCCCCCAGGCCGCAGCGGCCACGGCCAGCGCGTTCAACATGCGTCACCTGCGGACACGACTGCGCTCTGGCGAACGGGCCACGCTCACTGGGTCCCAGGAGGAGCGCACGCGCGGCGACGCCGATTGTACCGACTGCCGGAGCCCCGCATGGTCCCCGGGATGGATCGCGTGACGAGCCCGGCACCCGCCCGGACCGCGTCGCCTACATCCGGAAGACGCCGAACCGCGTCTCCGGGATCGGGGCATGCAGCGCGGCCTCGATCCCCAGCGCGAGCACGCGCCGCGTGTCGAGCGGGTCGATCACGCCGTCGTCCCAGAGGCGTGCCGTCGCGTACCATGGCGAGCCCTCACGCTCGTAGCCGTCCAGGATCGGGATCTCGAACGCGGCCCGATCTTCCTCCGACGGCCACTGTCCGCCCGGGAGCGAGGCCTCCCGCACCGTCGACAGGACGCGCGCCGCCTGCTGCCCGCCCATCACGCTGATCCGGCTGTTCGGCCAGGACCACAGGAAGCGGGGCTGGTAGGCGCGCCCCGCCATGGCGTAGTTGCCGGCCCCGAAGCTCCCCCCGACGAGCACCGTGAACTTCGGCACCTCGGCGCAGGCGACCGCCGTCACCAGCTTCGCGCCGTGCTTGGCGATCCCGCCCGCCTCGTACTCGCGGCCGACCATGAACCCCGCGATGTTCTGCAGGAACACGAGCGGCACGCGCCGCTGCGCCGCGAGCTCGATGAAGTGGGCGCCCTTGAGGGCGGACTCGCTGAACAGGATGCCGTCATTGGCGAGGATCGCGACCGGATAGCCCTCCAGGTGGGCGAACCCGCACACCAGCGTCTCGCCGTAGAGTGGCTTGAACTCGTGGAAGCGGCTGCCGTCGACGAGCCGCGCGATCACCTCGCGGGCGTCGAGCCGGCCCCGGCGCAGATCGGCCGGGATCACGTCGTACAGGCCGGTCGACCCGTCGGCCCCGTCCGCTCCGACCGCCGGCGGTTCCGGCGCCAGGCGTTCCCAGGGCGGGTCGGGCGCCCGGCGCGACAGGTTGCGCACGATCGAGCGACCGATCGCCAGCGCGTGCTCGTCGTCCAGGGCCTCGTAATCGGCCACGCCGCTGACACGCGCGTGGACCTCGGCGCCGCCCAGCTCCTCCGCCGACACGTCCTCGCCGGTGGCCGCCTTCACCAGCGGAGGACCGCCCAGGAAGATCGTTCCCGTACCGCGGACGATCACGGCCTCGTCGCTCATGGCCGGCACGTACGCGCCGCCCGCCGTGCAGCTTCCCATGACGAGCGCGACCTGCGGGATGCCCAGCGCCGACATGCGGGCCTGGTTGTAGAAGATGCGCCCGAAGTGGTCACGGTCCGGGAAGACCTCCGCCTGCAGCGGCAGGTAGGCACCCCCGGAGTCGACGAGATAGAGGCAGGGAAGGCGATTCTCGAGGGCGATCTCCTGTGCCCGCAGGTGCTTCTTGACGGTGAGGGGGTAGTAGGTGCCGCCCTTCACCGTCGCGTCGTTGGCGATCACCACGCAGGTGGTGCCTTCGATGTGACCCACCCCGGTGACGATCCCGGCGGACGGCACGGGCTCGCCGTAGACGCCGTCGGCGGCGAGCGGGCTCAGCTCGAGGAACGCGGTGCCGGGGTCCAGGAGCCGGTCGATGCGCTCGCGGACCGGCAGCTTGCCCCGCGAGCGATGGCGCCCGATGGACCCCTCGTCGCCGCCTGCCCCGCGCGCCGCCACACTCGCCTGGCGGGCCCGGAGCTCGGCCACGAGGCGCTCCATCGTGGCCCGGTTGGCGCGAGCCTCAGGGTTCGCCGGATCTGCGCGGCTCCGCAGCACGGGCATGGCGGGGATCATACGTCGCCTCCTCGCACCTTCGGCCGGACTCCTGCGCCGGGCTGCGCCGGCAGGCCGCGGGGGCCCCGCGGGCCGCCCCCGCGACGTGCGGAATTCGTGCCTGGATGCGAGTGCAGGAGAGCAAAGAGAGCGGGTCGACCAGATCTCATGCGATAATCGTCCGACAACGCACATGCGGGGCGCCGCGCGAAGTGCAGGAGAGACTGTATGAAGGTGCTGCTGGTCGGAGCCGGGACCGTCGGCGAGGCGATCGCCAGGCTCAGCGGGGGTCGGCCCTGGCTGGAGCGGATGGTCGTCGCCGACTACGACGTGGACCGTGCGCGCCGGGTGGCGTCCGCCGCGGGCGGCGATCCGGTCTTCACTGCCGAGCGCATCGACGCCTCGGATCGTGCCGCGGTGGCCGGCGCCGCGTCACGTCACGGCGTGGATCTCGTGGTGAATGCCGTCGACCCCCGGTTCGTGATGCCCATCTTCGATGGCGCGTTCGACGCCGGCGTCGACTACCTGGACATGGCGGTGAGCCTGTCGGCCCCCCACCCCAGCGATCCCTACCGTGAGACCGGGGTCAAGCTCGGCGACGAGCAGTTCGCGAGGGACCAGGCCTGGCGCGATCGAGGCCGGCTCGCGCTCGTGGGCATGGGCATGGATCCCGGCCTGTCGGACGTGTTCGCGAAATATGCGGCCGTGCATCTCTTCGACGAGGTCCACGAGGTCAACGTTCGTGACGGCGGCGACCTTCGCATCGAGGGCTACCCCTTCGCCACCGTCTTCTCGATCTGGACCACCATCGAGGAGTGCCTGAATCCGCCCGTCATCTGGGAGCGCGGCCGCGGCTGGTACACCGTCGAGCCGTTCGCCGAGCCGGAGATGTTCGTCTTCCCCGAGGGCGTGGGCCCCGTCGAGTGCGTGCACGTGGAGCACGAGGAGGTGCTGCTCGTCCCGCGCTGGATCGACTGCCGGAAGGCGACCTTCAAGTACGCGCTCGGGAGCGAATTCATCGAGACGCTGAAGATGCTCCACGCGCTCGGCCTGGACAGCAAGGAGAAGGTGCGGGTGGGGGGCGTGGAGGTCTCGCCGCGCGATGTCGTGGCGGCCGTGACGCCCGACCCGGCCACGATCGGCGACAGGATGGTCGGACGGGCCATCGTGGGCACGCTCGTGACGGGAACCAGGGGCGGTCGACCGCGCGAGGTCTACCTGTACCAGATGTCCGACGCCCGGGAGACGATGCGGCGGTTCGGGCTCCAGGTGGTCGGGTACCAGACGGGCTTCAACCCGGTCGTCGCGATGGAGATGCTGGCGGAGGGTGCCTGGAAGGGCGAGGGCGTGCTCGGACCCGAGGCGTTCGATCCCGATCCATACCTGGCCGTGATGGACAGGTACGGCATCCACCATGCGATCGAGGAGCGGGACCCCGGCACCCACCGGCCGGTCGCCGCGCCGGAGGCATTGCGCGCCTGATCCGCCCGGCTGAGTCTCGACGAGGCGGCCGCCGCCCCCGGCCGCCGCCCCCGGCCGCCCACCCTCCGCTCGGCACCCCGGCGGCCCCCCCGTTATCCCCACCCCCTGCCCCCAACCGGCCCTGGTCGCATGGCGCCTGCGTCCCCTTGCCCCTCCCTGACCCCGGCGAAACGATTGCCGCGCGAGAACAAGCAGGAGGTGGCAGGTGACCCAGGTCCAGCTGGCACAGCCCGCGGTCGGGCGACCCGGCCGCGAGTTCCTCGATGAGGTGATCGCGCGCACCGGCGTGACGTGCCGACTCGACAAGTGCATCCAGTGCGGCACCTGTGGCGGCTCGTGCCCGTCGGCGGACGACATGGACCACACCCCCCGCGCGCTGTTCGCCCTGATCGGCGCGGGCATGCGCGAGCAGGTGCTGGCCAGCAACACCCCCTGGATGTGCGTCTCCTGCTACTTCTGCACCGTCCGCTGCCCGCAGGAGGTGCGCATCACCGACGTGATGTATACGCTGAAGAACATGGCGGTGGCCAGCCACGCGTACGCGAGCTCCACCGCGCCCGACTTCTCGAAGGCCTTCGTCTGGAACGTGGAGACGTTCGGGCGCAGCTTCGAGGTGGGCCTCACGGCGCGCCACTACCTGCGCCACTACCTCACTCGCTTGCCCGCGATGGCCCCGATGGGGATCAGCATGCTGCGCAGCGGGCGGATGGGGATCCTGCCCCCCCGTCGCATCCACGGCATGAGCGGCCTCAGGCGGATCCTGGCCCGGGCGAAGGACCTGGAGGCCGCGTCATGAGCGGCTACATCTACTACCCCGGCTGCTCCATGGACAGCAGCGCGCGTTCCTACCGCGACTCCCTCGACGCCATCACGGGGCCGCTCGGGATCGACCTGCACGAGATCGACGACTGGAACTGCTGCGGGGCCACCGAGTACCTGGGCCTGAGCCGGCTCCCCGCGTACGCACTGATCGCCCGCAACCTGGCGCTCGCGGAGCGTGCGCGCAACGGCACCGACACGCTCGTGGCGCCGTGCAGTGCCTGTTTCCTGAACCTGTCGAAGGCCAACCACGCGATGGCCGAGAGCGTCGAGTTCGGCGCCAGGGTCAACGAGGCCCTGGCCGCCGGCGGCCTGCACTACACGCCGGATTCGGTCAGGGTGCGGCACCTCCTGGACGTGATCGTCCACGAGGTGGGCCTCGACGCCGTGCGGAGCCACGTCACGCGGCCCCTGCGCGGGTTGAAGCTCGCGCCGTATCTCGGCTGCATGGTGCCGCGGCCGGACTACGACGGGCGCTGGACCGACCACGAGCACCCGCGCGAGCTGGATCGCCTGCTCGCCGCGCTGGGGGCCGACGTCGTCGAGTTCCCGTTGAAGACCGACTGCTGCGGCGGGCACATGACGCAGATCGGCCCCTCCACCGCGTTCGGCATGATCCGGCGCCTGGTGGACGCGGCCGAACGGGCGGGCGCCGACATGATGGTCACCGTCTGCCCGATGTGCCAGATGAACATCGATGCCTTCCAGGGCGAGATGAACGCCCATTTCCGGACCACCTACCACATGCCGATCGTGTTCTTCACCCAGGTGATCGGTCTGGCGTTCGGCCTTGCGCCGGAGGCCGCCGGCTTCGGGCGCGAGGTCGTGGACGCGCGCCCGGCGCTCGCGCACATCTCGGACGAGCCGGAGCCGGAGGCGGCTCCCGCCAGGGTACGGCGGCCGGCGCGGCCCAGGGGGCCCGCATTGCCGATGCCGGTGATGCCGGATCGCGACGAGGCGGCGCGGTGAACCCCGAGAAGACGGTGAGCGCCGAGAAGGCTGCGAGCCTCGGCATGACGGCTCCGTCGGACCCGACCCCCGTGCACGGGGCCGACCTGCGGATCGGCGTCTACGTCTGCCACTGCGGCAGCAACATCGCCGGCACGGTCGATGTCGAGGCGGTCCGCGACTGGGCCGCCGCGAACCTGGGCAGCCGTGGCGTCACGGTCGCCAGGGACTACCGGTTCATGTGCTCCAGCCTGGGGCAGGAACTCATCGAACGAGACATCCGGGAGCGCCACATCAACCGGGTGGTGGTGGCGGCCTGCTCGCCCCACCTGCACGAACGGACCTTCCGCACCGCCTGCGAGAACGCCGGGCTGAACCCGTACCTCTGCGAGCTCGTCTCCATTCGCGAGCAGGACTCCTGGGTCCACACCGATCGGGCCGCGGCCACTGAGAAGGCCAGGGCAATCGTCGCGGGTGGGGTGGAGCGTGTCCGGCACGACGAGGAGCTGAAGCCGCTGCGGGTCCCCATCCATCCGGCGACCCTGGTCGTGGGTGGCGGGATCGGCGGCATCTCCGCGGCGCTCGAGATCGCCAACGCCGGGCACCCCGTCTATCTCGTGGAACGCGAGCCGTCGCTGGGCGGACACATGGCCCAGTTCGACAAGACGTTCCCGACGCTGGACTGCTCGGCCTGCATCCTGACCCCGCGGATGGTCGAGGCCGGCACCCACCCGAACATCACGCTGCTCACCTACAGCGAGGTCGAACGCGTCTCCGGGTACGTGGGCAACTTCACCGTGGAGATCCGGCGGCGCGCCCGCCAGGTCGACGAGTCGACGTGCACGGGCTGCGGCGTCTGCTGGGAGAAGTGCCCGGTCAACGTCATCGACACCCAGTTCGAGGCGGGGCTGGGCTACCGGAAGGCGATCTACGTGCCGTTCGCCCAGGCCGTGCCCAAGTACCCGGTGATCGACCGGGAGCACTGCACGTACTACCTCAAGGGCACCTGCCGCGCGTGCGAGAAGTTCTGCCCGCCCCAGTCGATCCGGTTCGACCAGGAGGACGAGATCCTCACCGTCGAGGTGGGCAACATCGTCCTGGCCACCGGCTTCAAGCTGTTTGACGCGCGGCGGATCCCGCAGTACGGCTACGGCCGGCTGCCCAACGTGTTCACCAGCCTGGAGTTCGAGCGTCTCTCCAACGCGGCCGGGCCCACCGGGGGGCGGGTGGTCCTCCGCGACGGGGTGACCGAGCCGAAGACGGTGGGCATCGTCCACTGCGTGGGCAGCCGCGATCGCGCCTACAACAGCTACTGCTCCTCCATCTGCTGCATGCAGAGCCTCAAGTTCGCGCACCTGGTGAAGGAGCACACCGGCGCCACCGTCTACGAGTTCTACATCGACATGCGGACGCCCTCGAAGGGCTACGACGAGTTCTACCAGCGGCTCCTCGACGAAGGCACCGTCTTCGTCCGCGGCAAGGTCGCGGAGGTCAGCGACGGCGCGCGCACCCCCGAGGAGGAGGGGAAGCTGGTGGTCCACGTGGAGGACACCCTCGCCGGCCGCCAGCGCCGGATCCCTGTCGACATGGTGATCCTCTCCGCGGGACTCGAGCCACAGGCCGACGCGAGGGAGGTGGCCAAGAAGTTCGGCATCTCCTGCAGCTACGAGGGCTGGATGATCGAGCGGCACCCGAAGCTGGACCCGGTCGCCACCATGACCGAGGGCGTCCTGGTGGCCGGCGCGGTGCAGGGTCCGAAGGACATCCCCACCACGGTGGCGCAGGGCGCCGCCGCGTCGGCCCGGGTGCTCGGCCGGATCCAGCAGGGCGAGATCGCGCTGGAGCCGGTGCGGGCATCCGTCGACGCGTCGATGTGCTCGGGCTGCCGCATCTGCAACAACCTCTGCCCGTTCGGCGCCATCGCCTTCCACGAGGACCGCATGGTCACCGAGATCAACCCGGCGCTGTGCCAGGGCTGCGGCACCTGCGTGGCGGCGTGTCCCGCCGGCGCCATCAGCGGCACCGTGTTCAGCAACGAGCAGATCCTCTCGCAGATCGAGGGCCTGCTGCTGCAGACCGCCGCCCGCGAGCCCGAGCGAGAGGCGGTGCCCGCATGAGCGCCACGGTCCTGCGCGAGCCCGGGACGCTCGCGGCGCCGGTGAACGGCGCCGAGGCACCCGAGCCCGCGGCCACCCCCGGCGTGGCTCGACCGACCGAGACCGGCGAGGTCTTCGAGCCGGTCGTCATCGGCTTCACCTGCAACTGGTGCAGCTACCGGGCGGCCGACCTGGCCGGCACGTCCCGCATGAAGTACCCACCGAACATCCGCCTCATCCGCCTGATGTGCTCCGGCCGGCTGGACCCGACCTTCGTGCTGAAGGCGTTCGCGGAGGGCGCCGACGGCGTAATGATCAGCGGCTGCCACCCCGGCGACTGCCACTACGTCGACCAGAACTTCAAGACGATGCGGCGCTACCAGCTGCTCCAGCGCACGCTCGAGCAGTTCGGCATCGAGCCGGGTCGCCTGCGGCTCACCTGGGCGAGCGCGGGCGAAGGCGCCATCTTCGCACGGGAGGTCACGACGTTCGTCGAGCAGGTGCGTGCGCTGGGCCCGCTGGACTGGCCGTCCGCACCACCGGCGCCCACCGACGGGGACGCCGGGTGCACACCGCCGGTCGATCCGGGGGTGATCGCATGAGCGCCACGCCCGGGAACGGGAAGCCGAAGTTCGCCATGTACTGGGCGGCCTCCTGCGGGGGGTGCGACATCGCCGTGCTGAACACCGGCGCCAAGGTCCTGGAGCTGGACGCGGCCTTCGACGTGGTGTTCTGGCCGGTCGCGATGGACGCCAAGTACCGCGACGTCGAGGCGCTGCCGGACGGCTCGATCGCCCTCACCCTCTTCAGCGGCAGCATCCGCAACAGCGAGAACGAGGAGCTGGCGCACCTGCTGCGACGCAAGTCGCAGCTGCTGGTCGCCTTCGGGTCGTGCGCCGGCGAGGGATGCATCCCCGGGCTCGCGAACCTGTCCAGCCGGAGCGCCATCTTCGATGCCGCCTACGAGTCCGTCTCCACGGACAACCCGCAGCACGTCCGGCCGCTGCCCTCCGTGACGGTGCCCGAGGGCGAGCTTCACATCCCCGAGTTCTGTCCCACGGTCCGGACGCTCGACCAGGTCGTGCGCGTCGACTACTACGTCCCCGGGTGTCCGCCGGAGCCGCACCAGATCGCGGCCGTCCTCGATCTCGCCATCGCCGCGATCGCCGGCAGGGCCCAACTCCCGCCGGCCGGGTCCGTGCTGGGTGCGGGGCACTCCACCGTCTGCGACGAATGCGGCCGCGAGCGGCACGCCAAGAGCATCGCGTCGTTCGCCCGGATCCAGTCGCTCCCGCGGCTCGATCCCACGCTGTGCCTGCTCGAACAGGGGATCCCCTGCAATGGACCGGCCACGCGCGACGGGTGCGGGGCGCTCTGCCCGGCCGCCGGCGCCCAGTGCATCGGGTGCTACGGACCGGCCGACGGCGTGGTCGACTTCGGGGCGCGGCTGATGTCGGCCTTCGCCTCGGTGATCGACGCGGGCGACCCGGCCGCGATCGACCGCGTCCTCGACGGCATCCCGGACCCGGCCGGCCAGTTCTACCGCTTCAACCTGGCCAGGTCGCTGCTGCGCGCCGGCCGGGCGGCGTGGGCCGACGACCGGAAGCAGTGACGGGGAGCAGGACGGCACCATGCAACGCATCACCATCGACCCGATCACCCGTCTCGAGGGACACGGCAAGATCGAGATCTTCCTGGACGAGCGCGGCGACGTCGCCAACACGTACTTCCAGATCCCGGAACTCCGCGGCTTCGAGCGGTTCTGCGTGGGCCGGCCGGTGGAGGAGATGCCGGTCCTCACCAACCGCATCTGCGGCGTGTGCCCGGAGGCGCACCACATGGCGGCGGCCAAGGCGGCGGACGCCGTCTACCACGTCACGCCACCCCGACCGGCGCGCCTGCTCCGCGAGCTGCTCTACAGCGGCTTCTACTTCACCGATCACACCACGCACTTCTACGCGCTCGGGGGCCCCGACTTCATCGTGGGGCCCGACGCACCGGTCGCCGAGCGGAGCATCCTGGGCGTGGTGCGCAAGGTTGGGCTGGAGATCGGCGGGCGGGTCATCCAGGCGCGTCGCTCGGGCCATCGCGTGATCGAGATCATCGGCGGCCGTGGCGTCCACCCCGTGACCGCCGTCCCCGGGGGGATGACCAGGTCGATCACCGAGGCGGAACGGGCCGAGATCGAGGAGATCGGTCGCTGGGCGATCGAGTTCGCCCGGGGCAGCCTCCAGCTCTTCGACCAGATCGTGCTGAACGACGCGGGGTACCGCGACCTGCTCACCGGCGAGGCCTACACCGACCGCACGTACTACATGGGGCTGGTCGACGACGGGCAGCGGCCCAACTTCTACGACGGCCGGGTGCGCGTCGTTGCCCCCGACGGTGAGCCGCTGGGGACCTACGA
The DNA here is from genome assembly GCA_021786265.1 of Chloroflexota bacterium. The sequence continues at coordinate 10,769 of JAJYNP010000226.1, read as the reverse complement.
GCCCGCCGAGTACACCGACTGGATCGCCGAGCGCGTCGAGCCGTGGACCTACCTGAAGTTCCCCTACCTGAAGCGGGTGGGGTGGAAGGGTTTCGTCGACGGCAAGGACTCGGGGGTCTACGTCGCGTCGCCGCTGGCGCGGCTGAACGTCGCGGACGGGATGGCCACGCCGCTGGCCCAGGCCGAGTTCGAGCGCTTCTTCGCCACGCTCGCGCCCGAGCCGTCGCCATCCGGTCGCCACGGCATGGTGCACAACCGGCTCGCCACGCACTGGGCGAGGCTGATCGAGCTGCTGTACGCCGCCGAACGCATGCTCGAACTCGCCACCGACCCGGAGATCGCCTCGGACGATGTGCGGGCCGTCCCCACCGAGACTCCGACCGAGGGCGTGGGGACGGTCGAGGCGCCGCGGGGCACGCTCACCCATCACTACTGGACCGACGAACGCGGGCTGCTGACGCGGGTCAACCTGGTGGTGGGCACGACCAACAACTACGCGCCGATCTCGATGTCGGTCCGGCGCGCCGCCCAGAGCTTCATCAAGGCGGGCACGGTGGTGACCGACGGGATGCTCAACCGCATCGAGATGGCGTTCCGCTCGTACGACCCCTGTTTCGGGTGCGCGACGCACTCGCTGCCGGGGCAGATGCCGCTCGAGGTCACCATCCACGACGCCGACGGCGCGATCGTCGACGTGCTGCGGCAGTACTGCTGAGCCGGGGACTGCGAGGCAGACCATGAGCGAGCCGCATGCGGGAACGACGCTCGTCCTGGGTCTCGGGAACCCGATTCTCGGCGACGACGGCGTGGGCTGGCGGGTCGTCGAGGAGATCGAGGCGCTGCTCGACGCCCGGGCGCCGGGTGCCGGCGTGGAGTGCTGCCCGGGTGGGGACCGCGTCGAGGTGGACCGCCTGTCGCTGGGTGGCCTCCGCCTGATGGAGCGCCTCATCGGCTACGAGCGGGCGATCCTCGTCGACGCCATCGCCACCGGCGACGGACCGCCGGGGACCGTGCGCTGCCTGCGGCTGGACGACCTGCCCGACCGGGGACGCGACCGCCTGGCGTCGGCGCACGACAGCTCCCTCTCGGCGGCGCTCGTCCTTGGCCGGGCGCTCGGCGCGACGCTCCCCGGCGCGCCATGGATCGTGGCCGTCGAGGCGGACCTCGACGTCGAGGTGACCGACGAGCTGTCGCCGGCCGTCGCCGATGCGGTGCCGCGTGCGGCGGCGGAGGTGCTGCGATTGCTGCAGGTGGAGTCCGGCGGGTCAGCGGACGGGGGTGCGGACCGTGCATGAGCTGACGGCAACGCAACGGATCCTGGACGCCGCACTGGCCGAGGGCCGCGCGCGGGGCAGCCGGCCGCTGCGCGCCGTCCGTCTGCAGCTCGGCGTCCTGTCGGGCGTGACCGAGGATTCGATCCGCTTCTACTGGGAGTTGCTCACCCCCGGCACGGCCGCCGCAGGGGCACGGCTCGAGGTGGAGCGCGTGCCCGGGCGGGTCGAGTGTCGCGGATGCGGACGCGTGAGCGAGGTCGACGATGACTTCCCGATGTGCCCGGCCTGCGCCGGGGTCGACCTGGCGGTGCTCGCCGGCGACGCCTGCGCGATCGATGGGGTGGAGACGGACGAGCTCGATCCCTTGACGCCGAGGGAGGTGGCCATCGCGGAGCGGTGACGATCGGGCCCGGCGCCATGTCGGGCCGGGATGGAGCACGCCGGCCGGCACGGGCCGGCGTCGACACCACGCAGGCTCGCTCCAGGCTGCGACGCGGGCGCGACGCGGCCAGGGCGGGCGAAGGAGACCGGGACCATGGGCCAGCCGTTCGTGATCCAGCTCGAGAATCGCCCGGGAGAGCTCGCTCACGTGACGCGGGCCCTCGCCATGCGCGGCATCAACATCCAGTCCATCGCGGGCAGTGGCGCCGGCACGAAGATGTGCGCGATGCTCACCACCGATGACGACGCCATGACGCGCGACGTCCTCCACAGCATGGGGATCCCCTTCGTGGAGGGCGACACCCTCTGCGTGGAGGTCGAGGATCGGCCGGGAGGCATCGCCGAGCTGACCGAGAGGCTCGCTGCCGCCAGGGTCAACATCACCGGGATCCTGGTCGTGGGGCGCCGTGACTCGATGATCCAGATCGCGTTCACGGTCGACGACGAAGCCCGTGCGCGGGAGGTCCTCGGGTTGCCGGTGATCCACGCGCTCGCCCCGGCCCGCTGACCCGCGCCCTCAGCCCAGCGCGCGCCTGCCCCGGGTCGCCCAGGCGACCTGCGAGCGCGCCACGTCCGCCGCGGCATGCACGGTCGCCCGGCGGAGGCTCCCGAGATGCAGCCTCGCGAGCGCGAGGAGAAGCCCCAGCAGGTGGACCCGTGACGGCACGGCCACGTACCGCGCCTCCCAGCGCGGCGCGAACTTGTCCTTGAAGAAGGCCAGCCCCTCCACGTCGTAGAACGGGCGAACCAGCCGGGCGACGGCCGCCAGTGCGCGCTCCTCCATGCGCTGCCCGGCGGGGTCGAGGCCGCTCAGCGGCGCAAGGCCCAGCGAGAGCGTGGTGGCACCGGCGTCCCGGAACCGCTCCGCCGCCGCCGCGAGGCAGAACTCCACCGCGCCGGGCACCCCACCGGGAATGCGCCGGATCAGGTCGAGCACGAACCCGTGGTCCGCGCCGGTCGGCCGGAACGAGACGAACGCCGTCGGCGTGCCGCGCGCGTCGATGGCGACCGCGAGCGGCGACCGGCGCAGCTCGCCGGGCGAGAACCGGCCGATCGTGAAGCCCATGTCGGCCGATCCGGCGGCCGCTCGCCAGGCCGCGTCGACCATGACGAGGGACGGCCCGAGCCGGTCGGTGTCGTCGCCCAGCCCGTCGGGGTACCAGGCCACGGTGAGGCCGCCGCGCCGCGCCCGCGTGATGGTGTGCCTGAGGTTCGCGCGCCGGGCACCCGAGAGGTTGAACGTGGCGAGGTCGACGACCGCCTCGCGCCCGATCGGCGAGGCCTGGAAGCCGAGCGCACGCAGCCCCTCCAGGCTCGCCTCCGACACCTGGTACACCACCGGCACCCAGTCGTGCCGCCGGCACGCGTCGATGAACGACGCGAAGACCAGCCACCGGTCGCCATCGCTCCCCACGGGATCGCCGACGGCGACGGCGACGCGGCCGTCCCGGCCGTACGCCACGAACCCCTCCCTGCCGGCCGGGCTGTACCAGCGCTTGTCCTCGGCCAGCTGGAAGGGGAGCAGGGCGCCGCGCCCGTACCTCCGGCCCAGCTCGCGCACCCTGGCGGGCAGATCGACCGCGGGCACGTCGTCACCGACCGGACGCAGCATCGCGAGCAGCGCCAGCGCCACCGCCAGCCGTGAGGCGATTGCCATGGCCAGGATCAGCGCTGTGCGGGGTCCGGACGGAGGCGCCGAGAGGTCCCCGAAGGCCAGCCAGCGGCTCAGGGCCGCGGCAATGCTCGTCAGGTCCGGCAGTTCGGCCGGCAGGGAATCAGCCGGGTCGCGGAGCACGAGCAGGACCGTCTCCACCGCCGCGATGGCACCGCCGGCGACCAGGAGTCCCCAGGCGGTCCAGCTCCAGGTCCTCGCGGAGCGAACCCCGTAGCGTTTCCGGTCCAGCGTCAGCAGGGCCAGGGCGATCCCGGCGACGACCCCGCCGGCCGTGTGTCCCAGCGCAAGCACCTGCACCGGCACGCCGGCGGCGAAGACCAGGATCGCGAGCCACCAGGCGAGGCGCTTGCCTCGGAAGAGCCCGATCGTGAGCGCCGCGAGGCCGACGGCGCTGAGCGCGGCGATCAGCGGGTCGGCGGCCGGCGTGTCGAAGGGGAGCAGCACCTGGATGCTCGCGAGGCTCGCCTGCCCGAACGCGAACGCGTCCGAGAGCGCCACGAAGGCACCCACCGCCATGACCAGCCGGGGCAGGAGGCTCGCCGCACGCCCTGCCCGCGCTCTCGGCCGGGAAAGCGGCGCGGCCCGGCGGGCCGGCGATGACCGGGGCGCAGGCAGCACGCCGCCGTTCGTGAGGAGGCTCACCCCAGGACCCCCGTCTGCACTTCCCTCTCCGCGATGGCCCGGAGCGCGGGGAGGAACTCCAGGCGGACCGCCTTCCAGGCGTGCCCCAGCTGGTTCCACAGGAAGTCGGTCGGATACCCGTCCCCGGTCAGCACGGCCGCGAACTGGCTGGCCTGCGCGCCGAACACCCCCAGGTCGGGCTGCGCGGACAGGACCACGAAGAGCCGGCGCCGCGCCGCCGTCGGGAGCGTGCCCGCGGTCTGCATCGGCGAGTTGGCCGCGACCACGGCCGCGACGCGCCCGAACGGCATCCATGCGTTGACCGTCTCGCCGCTGCTCAGGCCCGCCTCGAAGTAGCCGGCGAAGATCGCCGCCTGGCGGAATACGTCGGGGTGTCGCAGGAGCAGGTTCGCCGCGCAGAAGCCGCCCTGCGAGTAGCCGGCGACGGTGCGGGCGCGGGGATCGGCGATGGTTCGGTAATGGCTGTCGACGTACTGCACGACCGTGGAGGAGACGTACGTGTCCGTCCACTCGCGGCCGTCGTACGAGTTGGCGCACTCGCTGTTGGGGAAGGGCCCGCCGGCCAGGTCGATGAACGCCACGATGCTCGGAGGCAGCGTCCCGTCGGTGATGGCCTGGTCGAGCAGCGCGGTGACGTGGATGCCCATCGACCAGTGGGTCAGGTCCCAGGGCACGGTGTAGACGACCGGGTACCGCTGGGTGCCCGTGCCGTAACCGGGCGGCAGGTAGAGCCAGACCGGCGAGATCGTCTGCCCGGATCCGCGCCAGGGCGAGGGGAGCGCGAAACTCACCACCTGCCCCTGGCCCGAGGGCCGCGAGGCCAGCCAGGGTTGGGTCGAGGCGATCGCACCGGAGCTGACGATGCCCGATCCCGTGATGCCCGACCCCGCGACCGACGAACCCGCCGCGCCTCCCGGTCCCGCCAGAGTGCCGGAGCCCCCGGGAGCGCCGGCGCCGCCGGGGCCAGTGGAGGCGCCCACGCCGGTGGAGCCGCCCACGCCGGTGGAGGCGCCCGGTGCGCTCCCGCCGGCCGACTGCCCCCCACTGGTCGAGCCCCCGCCCACGAGCGGCGGGGCCTGCTGGAGGCCGCCCTTCGTCATCGCGACGTCCGGCGTGTAGTTGACCATGTCCGCGAGGGTCGGGATCGAACCGAGCACGACGACCACCACGACGATCGGGGCGAGGGTCCGCAACGCCCTGCGCCCGTTCACCGATCTCCCGTGCCGGAGATCGCGCAGCAGCAGCCAGCCGGCGAGCAGCCAGCGTCGAACCTCGATGGCGAGGGTGGCCATCGCCCAGCCGACCGCGAGGGTGATCCCGGCGAGGGTCGCCGCCGTCGCCAGCCATCCCAGCGGCACGAAGCCGTCCGGGCCGTGCGTCGCGACGGCGTTCGCGGTCTCGTCGACGAACGCCCGCCCGAACACCACGGCGAGGCCGAGGTACGCCACGACGATCGGGCCGATGCGCCGGCCGGTCAGGAGGGTGCCGAGTGCGGCACCGAGCCCGCCGACGGTCAGCCCGGTGATCAGCCGCGCGCGATCGGGATCGAAGCCCATCTCCTCGAGCGCCACGTTCGATCCCGAGATCGCGCCGCTCGCGCGCAGCCCGACGACCAGCGCGGCACCGACCAGGAGCCCTGCCGCGGGGCGCCAGGTGGCGCGCACGAATGACATGGGGAACCGGGACGCACGAGCGCGCTGGCGCGCGAACGTCCCGAGGAGAGCCATGACGCCTGACATCGGGATGGGGTGGACTCCAGGTGCTGGTTCCCGGGACGCCGCGCGATTCAAGCGCCGGCGGGCGCGCACCTCAACCTACAAACCGTTAAGTTGCGTTAAGGGCGCCCGGCCGGTTCAGGCGTCGTTCAGGCGGAGGTGGTAACGAGCCCGGGTGCGGCCGGCCCGACGGTCAGGGTTGCGCACGTGCGGGCCCGGGCAGGTCCGCGGGGGTGCGGGCACACGAGGAGGTCCCGACCACGCACCAGATGCGCGACGGCGAGGAGGCCATCATGACGGACCTCGACACGCCGGGCCCCGAGATCGTCCCGCGGACCGCCGCGTCCGCCTGGGCGCTGGACCCGGCCGTCACGTTCCTGAACCACGGCTCGTTCGGGGCCTGCCCCCGCGCCGTCCTCGAGGCCCAGGCCCGGTGGCGCGAGCGGATGGAGGCCGAGCCCGTCCGGTTCCTCGCCCTCGACCTCGAGGGGCTCCTGGCCGGAGCCCGGGAGCGGCTGGCGTCGTTCGTGGGCGTGGCCGCCGACGACCTGGCGTTCGTGTCGAACGCGACCGCGGGGGTCAACACAGTCCTCCGCTCGCTCCGGTTTTCGGCGGGCGATGAGCTGCTGACGACCGACCACGAGTACAACGCGAGCCTGAACGCGCTCCGGTTCGCGGCCGCGCGCGATGGCGCCCGCGTGGTGGTGGCGCACGTCCCGTTCCCGGTTGCGGAGCCGGGCCAGGCGGCCGAGGCGATCCTGGCGGCGGTGACGCCGCGGACCCGGCTGGCCCTGCTCGACCACGTCACGAGTCCGACCGCGCTGATCCTTCCGATCCGCGAGCTGGTGGGAGAGCTCACCGGCCGGAGGGTCGACACGCTCGTGGACGGCGCGCACGGTCCGGGCATGGTTCCGCTCGACCTCGATGGGACCGGCGCGGCCTACTACACGGGCAACTGCCACAAGTGGCTCTGTGCGCCGAAGGGCTCTGCCTTCCTGCACGTCCGCCGCGATCGCCAGAGCGCCATTCGCCCGCTCGCGACCTCGCATGGCGCCAGCTCGCGGCGCACCGACACGTCCCGGTTCCGGATCGAGTTCGACTGGACGGGGACGGCGGACCCGACCGCCTGGCTCTCCGTGCCCGACGCGATCGACGCGATGGGCACAATGACGCCCGAGGGCTGGCCCGGCATCATGGCGGCCAACCACGTCCTCGCGCTGCAGGCGCGCGACGTGCTGTGCGATGCGCTTGGCGTCGAGCCGCCCGCGCCCGACGGCATGATCGGCTCGATGGCGACCGTGCCGCTGCCGATCGATGGTGGGCCCGCCGCGAGCCTGGGGGACCGGGCGCTGGCGCTCGAGTCGGCGCTCCGCGATCGCGGGTTCGAGGTGCCGGTCATCCCCTGGCCGTCGCCCTGGCTCGTCGACTCGGGCGACCTGCCCGCAGCGACGCGCGGGGGCCTCGCCGTCCGCGTCTCCGCGCAGCGCTACAACCGCCGCGAGCAGTACGAGGCGCTGGCCGCGGCGCTGGTCGAGATCAGCGCACCTCGAAGGAGCGCCTGGCGAGCCCGTACCGGTAACCCTCGATGGTGAATGTGGGGGCCTCGTCCGGCGTTGCCGAGGCGCCGAGCGTCACGAACAGGGGGCGAAGTGCTCCACCGTCGGATGGGCGTAGGGCATCCCCGGGGCGCGGTTCCGGAAGTCGAAGAGCGCATCGAGGTCGCCGCGCTCCAGCGCCTCGGCGGCCCAGCGATCGAACTCCACCGACCAGCCGGGAGCGCCGGGCTTCCCCATGAAGTGGTCGTGCACGCAGGCGAGGCCGTGGGTCATGAACCCGCTCCCCACGATCAGCACGCCTTCGTCCCGGAGCGGGGCCAGCCGCCGGCCGACGGCGAAGAGGTATGCTGGATCCAGGTCGGGCATCGAGACCTGGAGGACCGGGATGTCGGCCTCCGGGTACGTGGCCAGGAGCGGCACCCATACCCCGTGGTCCAGGCCGCGGGCCGGCCGGTCCAGCACCGGTTCGCTCGCCGGCATGAGGCTCCTCACTCCTGCCGCGAGCTCCGGGGCGCCCGGCGCGTCGCAGGTCAGCTCGTAGTACCGCTGCGGGAAGCCGTAGAAATGGTCGAGGCAGGGCCCCCGACCAGCGGGCGAACTCTGCCATCCAGAGTTCGTCGTCAAGGAGTGGCGGGACGCGGATCTGGCATTCGGGTGCTCCGCGATCTCCTGCGTCCGGTGCCCCGGGCGCCTGGCTGGCCGGCAACATCCGTCCGCCGCTCACGCCTTCTCCTCACGCCGTACCATCCCCGGCGTGCCCATCACCGTCAGGACCATCGAGGACGCCGAGCTTCCCGCCTGGCTCGCCGCCTTCCACGTGCCGTTCTTCGTCGACGCGGATCCCGAGCGGCAGGCGGCGATCCGCCGTCCGTACTACGACCTCCGGCGGTGCCTGGCGGCGTTCGACGGCGACCGGATCTGCGGAACCTTCCGTTCGCTGGCGAACGAGCTGACGCTGCCCGGTGGGACCACCAGTCCGGCCTCGGCGATCACGGCCGTCACGGTCCTGCCGACCCACCGGCGCCAGGGCCTGCTCCGCCGGATGATGGCCGCCGACCTCGATGCATCCGTCGGGCGCGGGGAGCCGCTCGCGATCCTCATCGCATCCGAGTACCCCATCTACGGGCGGTACGGCTTCGGGCGCGCCGCCGATCACGTCCGGCTCGGTATCGACGCGCGCTCGGCACGGTTCGTGCGCCCGGGCGGCGGGTCGGCGGAACTGGTCGGCCGAGATGCGATCCGGGAACTGGGGCCGGGCCTGTACGAGCGATTCCGGGTCGCCCAACCGGGCTCGATCATGCGGCCCGACTACTGGTGGGATCAGTCGCTCGGGATCGTCGAGGGAGCCTGGCCGCTCCCGAAGGGCCTGCGGTACGTGCTGCATCGCGACGAGGGTGGCGAGCCGCAGGGCTACCTGCGGTACCACGTCGAGGAGAAATGGAACGACCGGCAGCCGGACAGCACGCTCGTCGTGGACGAGCTGTTGAGCTGCGCGGACGACGCGTACGCGCGGCTCTGGCGGTTCGCGTGCGAGGTGGACCTGGTTGCGACCGTCAAGGCCGAGGATCGCTCGCCGGACGAGGCGCTCCCGTGGCTGCTCGCGGACGGGCGCGCCGTGCAGCAGTACCACCGCAGCGACTTCCTCTGGGTACGCATCCTCGATCCCCTGGCGGCGCTGCAGGCCCGCCGGTACCTGGCGCCCGGCCGCGTGGTCATCGAGGTCAGCGACGAGGCGGGGTATGCCGGCGGACGGTTCGCGCTCGAGGCGGACGCGGGCGCCGCCGTCTGCCGCCGGACCCGGCGCTCGCCCGACGTGGTGCTCGACGTGCGGGCGCTCGGCGCGGCGTACCTCGGCGGCGCGTCCCTCCGCACGCTCGCCGCGACCGGCCTGGTGACGGAGGAGCGGGCAGGAGCACTCGACCGGACCGACGCGATGTTCCGCTGGCACGTCACGCCGTGGTGTTCGACCTGGTTCTGACCGCGGCCGGAGCCACCACGCGGAACCGTTGACGCCGGCCCCTCGAATTCCGATAATATCAGTCGGGATTGCGGGCCAACCGGCGGCTTCGGTCGCCGGCGCGTCCCCGGCCCGCAATCCCTTCGCGCGGCGACGCACGAGAATGAGCCCGTGACCCGCCGGCGCCGGCACAGCGCCAGGGAGACCGCATGACCGTCTTGCGCGAGCAGGTCTCGAACGACCGCTCGAAGTTCGACTTCAAGGACGAGATCGTCTACCTCGCGGAGACCAAGCGGGGCCTCTCGCGGGAGACCGTCGAGGAGATCAGCCGCTTCAAGGCCGAGCCCGACTGGATGCTGCAGTTCCGGCTGCGCGCCTACGAGCACTTCGTGAAGCGGCCGATGCCGAAGTGGGGCGGCGACCTCTCGCGGATCGACTTCGACAGGATCGTCTACTACCGCAAACCGTCCGAGCGCGAGGAGAAGTCCTGGGACGACGTCCCGGAGCAGATCAAGGCGACCTTCGAGAAGCTCGGCATCCCCGAGGCGGAGCGCAAGTTCCTGGCCGGCGTCGGCGCCCAGTACGACTCGGAGGTCGTGTACCACTCCGTGCGCGAGGAGCTCTCGAAGATCGGCGTGGTCTTCATGGGCACCGACCAGGCGCTGCAGGAGTATCCCGAGATCTTCCGAAAGTATTTCGGCACGGTGGTGCCGCCGGAGGACAACAAGTTCGCGGCGCTGAACAGCGCGGTCTGGTCGGGCGGATCGTTCGTGTACGTCCCGAAGGGCGTGGAGGTGCCGCTCCCGCTCCAGGCGTACTTCCGCATCAACGGTGAGAACACCGGCCAGTTCGAGCGCACGCTGATCGTCGTCGACGAGGGCGCGCGGGTGCACTACATCGAGGGTTGCACGGCCCCCATCTACGCCACCGACTCGCTCCACGCGGCGGTGGTCGAGGTCATCGCGCTGCCGGGCTCCAAGGTTCGCTACACCACCATCCAGAACTGGTCGAACGACGTCTACAACCTGGTCACGAAGCGCGCCCACGCCCACGAGAACGCCACCGTGGAGTGGATAGACGCGAATACCGGGTCCCAGCTCTCGATGAAGTATCCGGCGATCTACCTGCGCGGGCGCGGCGCGACCGCCGACATCATCTCGGTGGCCGTGGCGGGCAAGGGCCAGCACCAGGACACCGGCGCCAAGGCCATCCACCTGGCGCCCGACACCCGCAGCCGGATCGTGAGCAAGTCGGTGTCGAAGGACGGCGGCCGCGCGACCTACCGGGGCACCCTGAGGGTGGCGCCCGGCGCGACGAACGCCGTGGCGAGCGTGCGCTGCGACGCGCTGATGCTCGACGACCACAGCCGCAGCGACACCTACCCCTACATCGACATCCAGGAAGACGACACCACGATGACCCACGAGGCCACCGTCGGGAAGATCAGCCAGGACCAGGTCTTCTACCTGATGAGCCGCGGCCTGACCGAGAACGAGGCGCAGAATCTCA
>JAJYNP010000191.1 GCA_021786265.1 Chloroflexota bacterium | reverse complement strand
AACGACGCCGGACGCGAGCGTGTTTCGCAGAAAGATCTCCGCGTACCCGCCCAGCGAGACAACCCCTTCCTGGATGCGAGCGCCACCGGAGTCGTTCAGCCCGATGATCGGTGCCCCGGTCCGCATCGCGAGGTCCATCACCTTGCAGATCTTCTCGGCATGCGCCTCCGACAGTGAACCGCCGAACACGGTGAAGTCCTGGCTGTACACGAACACGAGGCGGCCGTCCACGGTCCCGTGGCCCGTCACGACGCCGTCGCCGAGAATGCGCTGCTCGTCGAGCCCGAACTCCTCGGCGCGGTGCACCACGAACGCATCGAGCTCGACGAACGATCCCGGGTCGAGCAGAAGATCGAGGCGCTCGCGGGCCGTCAACTTGCCACGCTCGTGCTGGCGGTCGATGCGGTCAGCGCCCCCGCCGACCAGGCTCTGTTCCCGCATCGCGCGAAGACGTGCGCTGCGCACGTCGCGGGTAGCCACGGGCTCCCCCTTTCCGGTGTATCTGCGCAAAGACAGTCGAGGTATCGTACAGCGGCGTCTCGCTCGGGCGGACGAGTCGGTCACGGATCACCGCGTCCCTGCTTCGTTCCGTCGCAGCCGGCGTCCTCGGGCCGTCGCGCCGGGACGTTCGGGGGGTTCGCAGGGCCCGGAAGAGCGACGAGAGTTATCCACCGATTCGGTGAACAACTCGTGCCCGCTGTGGACAACCGCATTGGGGGAGGTTGCCACCGGCGCTAGACTGGCGCGAGCCCGGAGCCCGTCGTTGACGCGAGCCTGATACACCCGGCGCAGTTCCGATACACCTGGGGCAGAGAGGAAGCGAGCCCGTGGCGAATGTCATCGCGATCGCGAACCAGAAGGGCGGCGTCGGCAAGACGACGACCGCGATCAACCTCGCCGGCGCACTGGCCGAGCAGGGGTGCCGCGTCCTGTGCGTCGACATGGACCCGCAGGCAAACCTGACCGTCGGCCTCGGGATCAACATCGGCACGGTCGAGCAGTCCATGGCGGACGTGCTGGCCGACGCTCGTGCGCGACTCGAGGACGTCATCATCCCGACGCAGACAGGCGGCATCGACGTCGCCCCGGCCACGCTGGAGCTCGCATCGACCGAGGTCGAGCTCTTCTCAGCCATCGGGCGCGAACAGGCGCTGCACGAGGCGCTGTCCGGGTGGATCGACGACCGCTACGACTACGTCCTGATCGATTGCCCGCCCACGCTCGGCCTTCTCACGATCAACGGACTCGTCGCCGCGGAGAGCGTGATCATTCCGGTGCAGACGCAGTACTACGCGTTGAAGGGGCTCACCGCGCTGGTGAAGGTCATCAACCAGATCCGGGGCAAGCGGCTGAACCCCGAGCTGCGCATTCTTGGCCTCCTTCCGACCTTCTACGACGGGCGGACCCTGCTGGGCCGCGAGATGCTCGACGAGCTGCGCGAGCTCGGCGACCACCACGTGTTCCACAGCATCGTCAAGAACACGGTCAAACTCGGCGAGGCGCCGCTGACCGGCAGACCGGTGACCGCGTACGCCGGCGCGTCGGACGCTGCTCGCACGTTTCGCGAGCTCGCACGGGAGGTGATCGACCTTGGCTAGACCCGACTTTCGAGGTACCGCCGCTCGACGCCTTTCCGAGGAGCGCGAGGATCTCTCCCCCGCGATCCTGAGCCTCCTGTCGCCCGACGAGAAGACGCGCCCCGCCGCGGTCCGTCACCTTCCGCTCGAACGCATCGACCCCAACCCGGAACAGCCTCGCCTCGCGCTCGACCAGGACGCACTGAACGAGCTGGCCGCATCGGTGCGGGAGCATGGCGTTCTGCAACCGGTGCTGGTCCGGCCCCTGCCGGCCGGAAGGTATCAGCTGGTCGCCGGTGAACGTCGGTGGCGCGCCGCCCAGCTCGCCAGCCTGCAGACGATCCCGGCGCTCGTCGAGGAGATCGACGACCAGACCGCACTGGAAATCGCCATCATCGAGAACCTGCAGCGCGAAGACCTCTCGCCGCTTGACGAGGCGGCGATGTACGAGCGCATGACGCGTGGATATGGCTACAGCGTGCGGAAGCTCGCCCAGAAGCTCGGCAAGGACAAGGGCTACGTGGAGAACCGCCTTCGACTCGCCGACGCTCCAGCGGAAATCCGGGAACTCGTGTCTTTGCGCAAAGACACGGTCTCGCACGCCTACGAGTTGCTCAAGGTGGAGGATCCGCGTCGACGCAAGCACCTGGCCGAACAGGTGGCACGTGGCGAGCTGACGCTTCTGCGACTCAAGGCACGCATCGAGGGCCGCGCGGCTCCGGTGAGCGACGACGCGACTCCACGCCGGGGCCGGCACATTCTCACCGCCGCGGGAGCGGCCGTGGCCGCACAGGCCGCCGCGCCCGATCCGGAGCCGGAGGTGGATCCTGCGCCCCGACCCACGCCGACCGGAGACGACGCCCTGGTGTCGTCGAAGAACCACCTGAGCGAGGCCGTGGAAGACCTTGTCTCGGTGCTCCGGGCACCGCAGGCGCTCGAGGGTATGAGCGAGGTCGACCGGACCAACCTGTCGAAGTACCTGACGATCACGAAGATTCGGCTGGAGAACGCCATCGCGCTCCTGCGGGCCGGTCAGACGCGGGTCTGAACCCGAGTCGGTCCGGCGCAACGGCACGAACCGCGCCCGGGGATCCGCTGCGGGGCAGGCCCCCGGGATCGGTCTAGCCCAGGACTCCCGGCTGGCTCGCCACGAGCCACGCGAGCGCAAGCAGCGCGACGCCCACGGCCTGTGCCTCCCAACCGAGCTCACGTCGGGCGATCGACCGTGCCTGACTCAGGATCGCCCCGGGCACGATCACCGCCACCGCGAGCAGCAGGAACGCCATCGATGCCGGTGCTCGTGTCCCGCCGGCCACAACCGCGCCCGCCGCGGCCAGCAGCAGCGCCTGCAGCACGACCAGCACGCGCCAGGCACGGCGACGTCCCAGGCGGCAGGCCAGCCCTCCCCCGCCCGCGGCAGCGTCGGCTTCGAGATCGACCAGCCCGTTTCCGATTGCCAGCGCCGCCCCTGCGACGGACCCGAGCACGACCAGCGTGGCAAAGCCGGCGGGGAGCTGCTGCCGGGCAGCCGCCCACCCGAATGCCGGCAGGAGCGGCAGGCCCAGGGCGTATGGCAGCCAGGACCAGGCCGTGCGGTTCAGCCACGCGTCATAGGCGAGCC
>JAJYNP010000153.1 GCA_021786265.1 Chloroflexota bacterium | reverse complement strand
GGTTGCAGCCGACGATGCCGCCCGACACCTCCGTCCCGCCGCTGTAGTTGACGATCGGCAGCCGGCCTCCGCCCACCTCGCGGAAGTACCACCACCAGGGCTCCGGGTTCCACGGTTCGCCGGTCGAGCTCGATACGCTCGAGGTCCGGCCCGTGTCGACACCCGTCCTCAAGCAGTTCACCGCCCGCGCCGTCGTCTCGCGCTGGGACGTCCTCGGGATCAACCGCCGGGCGACATCACGGACCGCCGCCGCGGCGCTCGGGCGATCGCCGAGCGGACGCCGTTCCGGACCGTGTGATCAGCATTGACAATGGCTCGGAGCTCATGGCCGGGTTTGAGACGGCCTCTGCCGAGCGGTGGATCGCCCTGTTCGTCCTGCCGCCCCGCTCCCCCAAGCTCCGACCCCGCTCGGCACTCGGATATCTCGCCCCGGCCGAGTTCCCGCCTCCGTCGGTATCGACTGTGTACTCGACAACTGTGTACTCAACTGTGTACTCGACGATTGACGCCGCTCTGCTGGTGATTTAGCTTACTGCGCGTGGCCCTGGTGACCCTGAGTCATCTCGACCACGAAGGTCCGATGAGGGTCAACGGCGTCCGCCGACCCATGCGAGCGGAGGGAGGAGCATGGAAGTCCTGACCCTTCTTGTTCGTCTCTTCCTCGGCACGGTGTTCGTCATGGCTGCCTGGGCGAAGCTGAGCACGGTCGGCCGTCGCTCTGTTGTCTCCGACTACGGGATCTGGTCGATGGGCTTCTCGCGCTGGGTCGCCAAGCTCATCGCCCCGATCGAACTCGCGGTCGCTGCTGCGCTCGTCGTCGTCGAGGTTCCCGGATTGCTCGCCGCTGGCCTCCTCTTCGTTACGTTCGGCCACATCCAAGCCCTCGCGCTCAGCCTCGGCTACCGCGGCTCGTGTGGCTGCTCGTCCGACGCGGGGCGCGTGTCCGTGCTGGGAGTCATGCGGAGCTACACATGGGGCTTGCTCGCCCTGTGGCTCGCGTCGAGCCGACTTGCCCTTGGGCCGGGTGCAGCGGCCGTCTTGCTGGCGGGTTCGATGGTGGCGCTCTTGCTCGGGTTCGCCGCGACGCCGGTTCTTGCTCCCGGGCCGAGGCTCCGCCGGTTCAGGGTCTTTCGGTAGCGGAGGGAGAGATGTCACACGTCCAACGGGGAGTCGCAACCTGGTTCTGCTGTGGCGACGCCTACGGGCCCTGCGGTACCACCGGCCATGGGAAGTGCGGTACCTGTAACAGTGGGAGCATCCAGCACGCTTGGCCGTATGTGTCGCCGGGCTGCAACTACGTAGGCTGTGGCCGAACACTCCAGCAATACTCGTGCGGGATCAAGCAGACGATCCAGAACCCGTGCACTAGCAAGTCAATCTTGGCTCCGGTGGCCGACTGCGGACCGAACATGCCACTTTTCTGTGGGGACAAGAAGTCTGACTGTGCGGCGTACACCGATCGGATCATCGACCTCACGCCCGCGGCGTTCACGGCGCTCGGAGTGTCGCTCTCGGCCGGGAAGATGTCGGTCGTCGTGACCGGCGTGTGTATCTGCCATCCCGGCTGTCCTTGTTGAGGAGGTGCGTCGTGGGCTTCTCTCGTCGTCACTTGCTCCGGCGCGCGACCGCGGTTGCCGGTGGATTGTTCTTCGCCGATATCCTCGGCCTCGAGCGCGTCGTGTCCGCATCCTCGCCGCGGCCGACGCAGGGCGACCCGGACGGGGACGACCCGAACTTCCTTCACGCCAGAATCGAGTCGATTCGGAGCGATACGATCGTCTCGCTCACCCCTCGGTTCGCGACGCGGCTCGTCCGCGTCTCGCCGCAGACCGAAATCTGGCGTACGGTTCCGGTCTCTCTTGGCGACCTTCGGCCGGGTGACTTCTTCTATGCTCGGGGCGTCCTCGACGAACAGGGCTTCCTAAACGCGGACTCGATCTGGGCGAACATCGTGAACCTGACCGGTACAGTCAGCTTCGGGAGCGACCGGCGCATGGGCGAACTGATGCTGCCCGATCGGCGGATCTACCACGTGCATATGACGCCGAACGTCGAGTTGTATGTGGGGAACGTGCCGGTTGCCGCCCCCTCCGCGCTGCCGGCCGTCTTGACGGGCCCGACCCAAGTCCTCGGGATGTGGGATGAAAGGACCGGGACGATCGAAGTGACCAGCTGCTGGGCATGACTCGGATCGCCGACGCGACTAGGGGCGGTTGCCGCGCCACGCAGTTCGTCACACTCCTCCTGGCGTCGGCCGTGATCGCTGGGTGCTCGTCAGGCGGGATTGTCTCGGGCGCGCCCGAGAGTGTGGCTGCCCCGACAGCGACGCCGACGGCAGTGACCGACTCGCCCTCGCCGACGACGGACGCGGAGGCCGTCATCGCGGTCGTCCGTCGGTTCGAGGAGGCGCGGATCGGGGGTGACTATGCTGCGGCGTGGGCGCTCATCGCACCCTTCTCACAGCCACGCGATGGACGTGATGCGTGGGCGGTGGTCGACCGCTCGGTCCTCACGACGACGGGGACTGACTATGTGATCGAGCCGCCGGATCTCACGTGGGCGTCCCTGAACCCCGCCTATCACGATGAGATCGAGACGGACGTCCAGGAGAATGCCGATCGCTCCCGCGCCTTCGGGGTAATCGTTGTCTTCCCAAGGAGCACGAGTGCGTCCCTGGGTCGTCAGGACCTCATCGTCGCTCCCCTCCGAGGCGATGGCTGGCGTATATGGTTCGTGCACTGAGCGTCAGGGCGACATGTCCTAATCGCTCACAAGGCGGCGGGTGTTCGGGAACCTCCGGGCCGGGCATGACGCTAGCGCCCTCTGGGAGGAGCCGCCCTCAGCGCAGCAGTACCCGGATCGCCTCGACGGCGGGCGGGTTGTCGAGGGCCGAGAGGTCGCCGGGGTCAAGACCGAGGTAGGCGGCGCGGGCGACTCGCCGCATGACCTTGCCGGAGCGAGTCTTGGGAAGCGCCGGGACGATCTCGACCGCCTCCGGGCGAAGCGCCCTGCCGAGCTCGTCGGCGACGCGCGCCCCGATCGCGGTCCGCAGATCGGGCGAGTCGTGCTCGCCCGGGCGCAGGACGCAGAAGACGACAATCGCCTCGCCCTTGATCTCGTGGGGGATCCCGATCGCGGCCGCCTCGAGGACGGCGGGGTGGGCGACGGCGGCGCTCTCGACCTCGGCCGGGCCGACCCGC
>JAJYNP010000007.1 GCA_021786265.1 Chloroflexota bacterium | reverse complement strand
CCGGGCGCGCACCGGCGTCGAGATCATCCCGACGCGCGGCGCGAGAGGGGCCATCGAGCGGGCCCTGGCACGCGGCGAGATCGTGGGGTTCATCGCGGACCGCGCGGTGGCCGGACCGGGGGTCCCGGTCACCCTGTTCGGCGCCCCGGCACGGCTGCCGGCAGGACCCGGCATCATCGCCGTCGACGCGGGGGTGCCCGCCTGCGTGGCCGCCGCGATCAGGGTCGGATGGTCGGACTACCGGGCGTTCGTGGTGCCGCTCGACCCGCCACCACCGGGCACGCGGCACGAACGGGCGCGAGGGTTCCTCGACGAGGTGGCCCGCGCCTTCGAGGGCCTGATCGCCCGGGCGCCGGAACAGTGGTGGTCGATCTTCCAGCCGATCTGGGACGATCTTGCCCGGGACCCGGTTGGCGGGACGACGCCGTCGCCGGAGGCACCGGGAGGTGACCGGCCGGCGCCGGGATGGAATGGACGGGAACGGGCATGACTCACGAGGAAGACGGGCGGAGCCGACCGGGGCGCGCCGATCTTCACATCCACACGCTGGCGTCGGACGGCGTGGCCGGCATCGACGAGATCCTCGATCACGTCGAGCGGCACACCGACCTCGATGTGATCGGCATCGCCGACCACGAGCGGGTCGATGCCGCACTGGCCGCCCGTGCGCTCGCACGTGCCCGTGACTCGCGCGTGGAGGTGATCGTCGGCGAGGAGGTCACCACGCGCGGCGGTCATCTCCTGGCCCTGTTCCTGCAGGAGCGGGTCCGGCCGCTGCAATCGTTCCGCGCGACGATCGCCGCGGTGCACGAGCAGGGAGGCCTCGCGATCGCGGCGCACCCCCTGGCGCCATACCCGATCTGCGCGAGCGGCCGGTCGATCCGGCGGCTCCACGCCGATCCCGACCCGCGATTCCACCTGGACGCCCTGGAGGCGTTCAACCCGACCTCGGCGGGCCGCACCCACCACGCCAGGGTCGTCGCGCTGGCCGACGAGCTGGGGATGGCCGCCGTGGGCGGGAGCGACGCGCACCTGCTCGAGGCGATCGCCACGGGGTACACCACCTTCCCGGGGCACACGGCCGAGGACCTGCGCCGCGCCATCCTGGAGCACCGGACGGGCTGGCACGGCGAGTTCTGGACGTTCGGGTTCCAGGTCGTCATGTACGGCCGGCAGCTGCGCAAGTACAGCCGCGACATCCGCGATGACCTCCGCGGGGCTTTGCTGCGGACCGGGACCGGGCGGAATCTCGGGTATCCCGGCGGGCACCTCCGGCCGCCGCGGTTCCTCGACGCCGCCGACCCCGACGACCCATCGCTCGGCGAGGGGGAGGCCTCCACTTGAAGATCGGCCTCGTGACCCCGTACATCTACCCGCTGCCCGGCGGTGTCAACGCGCATGTCGGGTTCCTCTACCAGCATCTCAAGGCTCGGGGCCACGACGTCCGGATCATCAGCAGCACCCACGGGCTCCAGCGCGCGAGCGAGGGCGACATCATCCGGATCGGGCGCGGCTTCAGCGTCCCCTCCAACGGCTCGATGGGGACCCTGACCATCTCGCCGCGCTTCCTGTCCCAGTGCCGCAACGTCCTGGCAGAGGAGCGGTTCGACCTGCTCCACTTCCACGAGCCGTTCGTGCCCTTCCTGTCGCTGGTGTTGCTCCGGGAGTCGACGAGCGTCAACGTCGCCACGTTCCACGCGTACAACGGCTGGAGCCCCGCGTACGAGTTCGGGCGGCGCATGCTGGGCAGCTACGCGAGGCGGCTGCACGGACGGATCACCGTCAGCGTCGCGGCGCGCTACTTCATCGACAAGTACTTCCCGGGCGACTACAAGGTGATCCCCAACGGCGTCGAGGTGGAGCGCTTCGCGACGGCCCGACCGATCGAGCGATGGCGCGACGGGACGCCCAACCTGCTGTTCGTGGGCCGTTTCGAGGAGCGCAAGGGGCTGCTCCACCTGCTCAAGGCGTACCGGCTGCTGCGACGGGAGGGCCGCGACTGCCGGCTGCTGGTCGTGGGCCACGGGCCCCAGGAGCGCGAGGCGCGGCGCTACGTGCTGACCCGCCGGCTGGGCGGCGTGGAGCTCCTCGGCCGCGTCGGGGACGACGAGAAGGCGCGCTGGTTCGCTACCAGCGACATCTACGTGTCGCCGGCCACCGGCCGCGAGTCCTTCGGGATCGTGCTGCTGGAGGCGATGGCCGCCGGAAAGCCCATCGTGTGCAGCGACATCCACGGCTACAAGGGGGTGGTCCGACGGGGCGAGCAGGCGCTCCTGGTGCCGCCGCGTGACGCCCGTGCGCTCGCGGACGCCATCGCACGCCTGCTCGACGATCCGAAGGGGCGGACCCGGATGGGCGAGTCCGGGAGAGAACGGTCCCACGAGTTCGGCTGGGATCGCGTGGCGGCGCGCGTCGACGACTACTACGGCTTCGTCATCCGCCGGCTGGCCGCGCAGGGCCAGCTGCCCTCCGGGTTCCACGCCCCGGTGCCGCCGCGTCCGGCGGGGTCACCGCTGCCCGCAGGGGTGCGCGAGTAGCGGCCGAGCGCGAGTGGCGGCGCGAGCGCGAGTCGGCCGAGCGCGAGTCGGCCGAGCACGAGTCGCGGCCGGGCGCGAACCCATGGCCGAGCCACGCCGAGCGCCATGGGGCCCACCGCCCATCTCCCTACGAAGTGACGCCGCCCGTGCCGGCCGGCCCCTCTGCCGGCACCCCCTCCCGTTCGGCCCGTCGCACGGCCAGCTCCAGGCGCCATGCCCGGGCCGCATACATCACCGCCAGCGAGCCGATCCCCACGGCGCCCATCAGCGCCAGTGAACCGGCCGTCAGCAGCTTCGGATGCGCCGCCGGGGTCATGTTCACGGTGAACTGGAAGTCGTAGATCCAGGTGGGGAGCAGCCCCTGGTACATGTTGACGAACGAGGCGGGCAGCGGCAGCGCCGCGATGTTCGGGTACCAGACCACGAACCAGAGCGCCGCCGCAATCGCCACCCCGACCGCGAACCGGCGCGGGTCGCGTGCGCGCAGGACGAGCCACGCCGGCCCGCACAGCACCAGGCCCACGACCGCCGCGACGACCAGCGGTCCCCCGCTTCCGAGCGGCACCGACGCCAGCATCACGTCCGGCACCACGGCCTGGGCCGCCGCGAGCGCCACGAGCGTCATCCCGAGGGCGATCCCGGCGGGAAGAAGGGCCCGCAGCTGACCGGCG
>JAJYNP010000261.1 GCA_021786265.1 Chloroflexota bacterium | reverse complement strand
CGAACTCTCGCCCGTCCGAGAAGCTCAGCAGACCGATGCGTGCCACGTGTGTCCTCCCTGTCAGTGACTTGCCGTGCCGCACGAGCGGCGTACGCGCAGTTCGAGCTGGAAGACCGGCCGCACCGGTTGCAGCCGTCCGTCGGACATGCGCTCGAACAGAAGTTCCACGGCCGCGGCCGCCATCTGCCGCAGCGGCTGGGCGAGTGTGGTCAGCGGGGGGTCGATGAGGCTTGCCCAGGCGGGATCGTCGAAGGCGACCATGGCCACGTCGCCGGGGATCGCCAAGCTGCGTTCCCGCAGGCACTGGATCGCCCCCAGCGTCATCTGGTTGTTGCTGACGACCAGGGCCGTGATGCGCGGCTCCTGCCGCAGCAGGATCTCGGTCGCCGCGCAGCCCCCTTCGACGGTGAACCCACCCGCCGCTGCCCGCTCCTCGAGCCCGTTCGCCGCCATCTCCATGCGGTACCCGGCCATGCGGTCGTCGCCCGTCTGGACATCCGCACGGCCCGCGACAAAGCCGATCCGGCGGTGTCCGGCCCCGATCAGCAGGCGGCAGGCGATCCGGGCGGCCTCCACGTTGTCGGCCGTCACGGCGTCCGCGCGCGGATCGTTCACGTGCCGGTCGAAGGCGACCACCGGGATCCCCAGGTCGATCAGGCGGCTGATCTCCGCTCCGTCGGGATCCGACGGGGAGATCAGCACGCCGAGCACGCGCTCGGCTGCCATGACGTCCAGGTAGGACGCCTGCTTGGCCGCGTCCTCGCTGGTGTTGCAGAGCAGGACGCGCTTGCCGCGCCGGTAGAGCTCGTCCTCGATCGCCCGCACCATGGTCGCGAAGTGCGGGTTCTCGATATCCGACACGACCACCCCGACCGTCTCCGCCCGGCCCTGCCGGAGGTTCTTGGCCAGCCGGCTGGGCTGGTAGTCGAAGCGCGACACGACCTCCAGCACGCGCTGGCGGGTGTCCTCGCTGACCGGCTGCGACCCGGTGAGCACCCGGGACACCGTCGCGGGAGAGACGCCCGCGAGCCGCGCCACGTCACCGATCCGGAGGCGACCCCCGGGGTTATTCATGAAATGGTTTTCTCATAGCGGACCTCTACACGTTTCGCGGACGCAGGGGGCGCTGCGTGCCCGATTGCAACGCATCTTGACAGCGGCTGTCTCGTTTGTCTAGAGTTGGCGACCGCTGGGCTGAAATCGATATCTACAGCCCGCACGATGGTCCGGCCGGAGAGGCCATGCGCGCCACCCGGTGGATATGGGGCGGATCGGGACGCGCCGAAGGAGGATCGGATGGCATCACAGCGTCACAGAGCCTGGTGGTCGAGGATCGCCGTCCTGACGGCGGCGGTGGTGGTGATCGCAGGGTGCTCCTCGTCGGCCGGATCGAGCCCGGCGGCACCCGCGTCGGCGGCGGCTCCCGCATCGTCCGCGGCGTCCGCGGCAGCAGCGCCCGCGTCCGCGGCGGCCGCGGCCAATCAGCCCCAGATCACCCTGAAGTTCTCCTGCCCGTGCACCACGGGACAGCCTCAGACAGAGGCGATGACGCGGTTCGCCGACGAAGTCAAGCAGCTGACCAACGGCGCCGTCACGGTCGACCTCTTCCCGAACGGCAGCCTGCTGTCGCAGACGGTCGAGTTCGAGGGGCTTCAGAAGGACTCGGTCGACATCGCCTACGCGGCGCCTGACACGTTTGCGCCCCAGGCGCAGGCGATGGAGATCCTCCTCACCCCCTACATGTACACGAGCTGGGCCCAGGTCCAGTCGACCTTCAACAGCCAGTACGGCCAGCAGCTCATCCAGCTGGCGATCCAGAAGCTCGGCGTCCGCCCGCTCGACATCCAGGACCTGGGCGCGCGCGAGCTCAACCTGACCATCACCAAGCACATCAACACGCCCGCCGACCTCGCCGGCGTCAAGCTGCGCATGCCCCCGGGCCCCTACTGGGCAAAGCTCGGCGCGGCCATGGGCGCGCAGGTCACCCCGGTCGCGTTCAACGAGATCTACCTGGCGCTGCAGACGGGAACCGTCCAGGGCCAGGACAACCCGGTTGCCACCGACGTGGCCAACAAGTTCTACGAGGTCACCAAGCAGCTCATCCTCACCAACCACGTCTTCTCGCCGGTCATGCCGTCGATCAACGAGTCGGTCTGGCAGAAGCTCTCGACCAGCGAGCAGCAGGCCATCGTCAAGGCGTTCCAGGATGCCGACACGTGGGCCGACCAGCAGGTCCAGAACACCCAGGACGCGGGGATCGCGCTGATGAAGCAGCACGGGCTGCAGGTCTACTCCCCCGACGTCAAGGCCTTCCAGACCGCGGTGCTGAAGTCGTTCCTGTGCGACCCGACCTGGACCAGTCCGTTCCTGCCCGGGATGCTCCAGAGCGTGGAGCAGAGCACCGGCGCGGTGGTGCCATCCTGCTCGTGATCGTGTCCTGAGACACGGCGCCGTCTGGAGGTGAACCTGTGACGCTACCGGCAGGACGAGGTTCCGGGGAGAGCCTCCGGGACCGCATCCACGCCGCGTGGGAGCTGAGCAGGCCGCAGGCCTACGGCGCCGTTCTCCAGGAAGAGGAACAGGAACTACGCCACGGCCGCCTCGAGCGGATCGAGGAGGCCGTGGCGTCCGTGTTCTACTTCCTGACGTTCGCCTCCGTGGTCGTCTCGGTGTTCTTCCGGTTCGTCCTCGATCAGCCGCTGGTGTGGTCGCTGGAGGTCCCGACCTACACCTTCTTCTGGTGCTTCTGCATCGCGTCCGGCCTGTCCGACTGGCGCGATGAGCAGATCAGCTTCGACCTGGTCTCGCAGCACCTGCGCCCCCGCCTCCGGCTGGTCGGGCGCGCCGCCGCCAACGTGATCATCGTGGCGACCTTCATCCTCGTGATCCCGGGCACCGTGTCGTTCATCCAGTACGAGATCCCGCAGCCAGCCACAGGATTGCCGTTCGGCGAGGTCTGGGGCTACGCCGGCGTGGTGCCGTTCGTGATCATCACCATCCTGCTGCGCGGGCGCCTGCTGCTGCTCGAGCTCCGGGAGCTGGGCGTGCCGATCCCCTGGCCGCCGCGCCGGGAGGATGCAGCATGAGCCTCGCATTCCTGGTGATGATCGCGATCTTCGTGCTCTGCTACCTGGTGGGGGCGCCCCTCGGATATGGCCTGGTCTCGTCAGGAATCGTCTACCTGTTCATGAAGGGCGTGGACCTGGAGCA
>JAJYNP010000315.1 GCA_021786265.1 Chloroflexota bacterium | reverse complement strand
CGCGTGGCCGGCCTCCTGCTCGAGGTGCGGGACCTGGACGGGGAGCAGGCCGAGGCCGTGGTCGAGCGACAGGCGCGCGCCTTCGAGCTGGCCAAGTCCTACCTCGTCTCGCGCTGGCAGGAGGTGGCGCAGGCGGAAGGCGACGGGCCGGCGCCGGGGAACGCAGCCACATGACCGCCCACCTCCCCGGGCGCATCCTG
Source organism: Chloroflexota bacterium (assembly GCA_021786265.1). The sequence continues at coordinate 3,013 of JAJYNP010000315.1, read as the reverse complement.
ATCCCGCTCGCCAACCCGCGCACCGCCGCTGACCTGGTCCGCATCGGCGCCGCCGTCATGGACCGCGGCGGGTACCTGGTCGCGCTCGGGATCGTCGAGATCCCCGAGGGCGTGCCGCTGTCCGAGGGTGCGACCCGGGCCCGCCACGCACGCCGCCTGCTGCAGCAGGTGCTGGACTTCGTCCCGGAGGGCGTCGAGCTGCGCACGATGGTCCGGATCGGTAGGCGCGCCGCCGAGGGGATCCTGGAGACCGCGGCCGAAGAGGACGCAGACCTGATCGTGTTCGGCTGGAGCGGCACGCCGGGCGGACGCCGCGGCGCCCAGGCCGTCTTCACCCCGACCATCGACTCGGTCGTGCGGGATGCACCGTGCGACATCGCGGTCGTGAAGCAGCGCGGCGTGGGCGAGGTGCGGAGGATCCTGGCGCCCGTGCGCGGCGGTCCCCACGCCGAGCTCGCGCTCCGGTTCGCCGACGCGCTCGGCCGTCGCATGGACGCGGAAGTCGCCGTCCTCCACGTCCTGCCGCCGGGCGTGGGGCAACCGGTGCGCGCCCAGGCGGAACGCGCCCTGCAGGCGTTCATCCGCCAGCACGCCCGGGGCCGCTCGGTCCCGCTCGTGCGCGAGGCGGTGAACGTGCGGAACGCGATCCTCCGCGAGTCGGAAACGGCCGACCTCCTGGTGATGGGGGCCTCCGTCGGGCCGGGGGGAACTGCCGGCCGCACGGGTTCCACCGCGGCGGCGAGCCTCGGCACGGCCTCCAGCGGGGGACCGGGCGCGGCCCCGACAGCCGGTGGTCTCTTCGGGGTGCTCCCCGAGTACGTCGCGCAGAAGGCCCGGACGACGGTGATCGTGGTGCGGACCAAGGAGACTCCCAGCCGCGCCGCGTTCGAGCGTGCCGCGCAGCAGGCCGAGACCCTCGAGTCGGTCGATCGGGCGGCCGAGCAGGAGCGCAGCGTCCCGGTACGGGTCGACCGGTGGTTCGCCGAGTCGAACTACCACCACGCAGAGTTCGCCGACCTGCGACGGCTCGTCGCGCTGAAGGAGCAGCACAACGTCACCATCAGCCTGGTGCTGCCGACACTCAACGAGGCGGCCACGGTTGGCCCCATCGTGCGCGCGGCGCGCATGGAGCTGATGGAACGGGTGCCGCTGGTGGACGAGCTGCTGGTGATCGACTCGGCATCGACCGACGAGACCCGGGAGGTCGCCGCGGCCGAAGGGGCCCGGGTGGTGCAGCACCCCGACGTGCTGCCCGAGTACGGCTCCTACCGGGGCAAGGGCGAGGCGCTCTGGAAGAGCCTCTACGAGACGAGCGGCGACATCGTCGTCTGGTGCGACACCGACGTGCAGGACTGGGAGCCGCGCATGGCCTACGGCACCCTGGGTCCGCTGCTGAGCGAGTCGCGCATCCAGTACGTCAAGGGGTACTACCAGCGGCCCATCGTGGAGGGCGGGGTGCTCCGCGAGGGCGGCGGAGGGCGCGTCACCGAGCTCGTCGCGCGGCCGCTCATCAACCTGTTCTTCCCGGAGCTCTCGGGCGTGATCCAGCCGCTGGCGGGCGAGTATGCCGGCCGTCGTTCGCTGCTGGAGACACTCCCCTTCTTCACCGGCTACGCGGTGGAGATCGGCCACCTCATCGACGCCATCGACCGGGTGGGGCTGGAGGGATTGGGGCAGGTCGACCTGGAGCGCCGGGTGCACCGAAACCAGGAGCTCGAGGGCCTCTCGCGCATGAGCTTCGTGATCCTGCAGGCGGTCATGAAGCGGCTCGAGGAGCGGCGCCGGGCGCACCTGTTCGCGGAGCTCGGCTCGACCATGAAGCTGCCGCGCTCGTCGCCCAGCCGGCTGTCGCTGGAGGTCATCGATCTGGCCGACCAGGAACGGCCGCCGATGATCCGGATTCCCGAATACCTCGAGCGGCGGAAGGGCACCGCGTGAGCGGTGCCGGCGGGGCAACCGGCCGCGATGCGGCAACCGGCCGGGGCGGGGCAGCCGAGCGCGATGCGGCAACCGGCGGGAGCGGGACAGCCGACCGCGATGCGGCAGCCGACCCGCCCGGGTCGCCGGGCCGGGACTCGCGGAGGACCGATCCACCGGGTCAATCGGTCCTGGGCTACGCGGTGGCCGGCTGATGCCCCTGCGCGTGCTGGTCGCACCCGACTCGTTCAAGGGCTCCCTGACCAGCGTGGAGGTGGCCGACGCGATGGCGACCGGCTGGACGGCGGCACGTCCCGACGACTTGATCGACCGGTGCCCCATGTCGGATGGCGGGGCCGGCCTCCTGGACGCGCTGCTGGCGGCCGATTCGTCCTGGCAGCAGCTGCCGGCGGCCTCTCGAGACCCGCTCGGCAGAGCCATCAATGCCCGGTTCCTGCGCTCGGCCGAACGGGGCGTCGTGGAGCTCGCCGACGCCTCGGGGCTGGCGCGCGTGGGGCGGGACGAGCGGGATCCCGGGGCGGCGAGCACGTTCGGGACCGGCCTGACGCTGGCTGCCGCCATCGGGCTCGGCGTGCGCGACATCGTCCTGGGGGTCGGGGGAAGCGCCACCACCGACGGCGGTACTGGCCTCCTGACCGCGCTCGGGGCGCGGTTTCTCGACGCCGAGGGCGAGGACCTGCCGCCCGGCGGTGCGGCGCTCGCGCGGCTGGCCCGCGTGGACCTCCGCGGCCTCTCGCCCCTGCTCGCCGAGGTTCGCCTCACGGTCGCCTCCGACGTGACCAACCCGCTCCTCGGGCCGGACGGCGCGGCGGCGGTCTACGGACCCCAGAAGGGCGCCTCTCCCCAACAGGTGGGCGCGCTCGACGCCGCGCTGGCGCGCTGTGCGGACCTGCTGGAGGCCGCGGCCGGGCGCCCCATCCGGGACATCCCGGGCGCAGGTGCTGCCGGCGGGACCGTGGCCGGCCTGCTGGCGATCTCCGACCGCTTTGCCGGGTTCTCCGTGCGTCCCGGTGTCGCGGAGGTCATGACGCTGGTCCGCTTCGACGACCGGCTTGCCGGATCCTCGCTGGTACTG
>JAJYNP010000098.1 GCA_021786265.1 Chloroflexota bacterium | reverse complement strand
CCACGAACGGGCCGAGCATGACATCACCTACCCGCGGTCGGCCTGGCAGGCCCCGGCTTGCCGGAGGCGAACTAGGCGCTCGGCTGCGACATCACCCCGCTGGCCATCCGCCAGGCCACGGTCAAGCTCGGGGCGGCTCGGACGACCCCCAAGCCGGCACGGTCATGCTCGCCATCCGCTCGGAGGACCCGCCCCCAGCCTGCGCCGAAAGGGCGGGTAGCCGCGCCGCGGCGCCTGCTTCGTGCGGCGGGGGGCCCCGGCTCGGGCGGCGCCGGAAGGAGGTCCTTCTTGAGCGTCCCCGTGCCAGGAGAGAGAACCCACGGTGGTCGTCAGTAGGAGCCCTACCGCTACACGACTCCGTCGCCCAGGCGGTTGAGCAGGTTAGCCGTCATGATCCCCACCCGTCGATCCAGGGGCGTGCGCACCCCCGCCCAGCTGCGCCGCCCGAAGTCGTCGAGGGCCCAGGACCACTGGAACGTGCCGGCCGCGAACACGACGGCTCCCGAGGGCGCGACGTACATCGTGGCGGTGTGCAGGGCCGGGGTGTCGGGATCGGGATGGTCGGGCTCCACCGACCCCTGGGCGAGCAGGATGGTGCCGGGCGGAGCGAGCTGCGGCCGGAAGGTGTCGTACTCCTGGCCCACGAGGTTGGCGATCCGATCGCCGTCGCGCAAGCCCGTGTGCTCGTAGAGCCAGTGGCGCGCGTTCCTCACCTGCCAGTCGGCCGGGCGGGCCACCACATGGGCATACATCTGGCCCACCACACGGGCCTCGGGCTCCGAGACAGGCCGGGCGCGCCACAGGGTAGTGGTGAGCTCGGGATGGGTGTGGCGCATCGGATCGGCGTCGGCCGCCTGCTTGTAGCAGGTGATGCGCCGGGCCGCTCCCAGGGGCGAGTCGTCGAAGCGCACCTGCCAGTACAGTTCGTTGGCCGAGAGGAAGAGCACGTTCGTGCCCGCCGCCATGAGCGCCTCGAGGGCCTGGCGCATGCCCCGCGACCAGTACTCGTGGTGGCCCTGGAAGATGACCAGCCGACGGCCCTCGAACACCTCGGGGTGCAGCACGAGGTCGACGTCGGCCGCGTACTCCACGTCGCGGCCCTGACGCTCCAGCCAGCGGATGAACTGGAGCTCCCAGTAGAAGAGGAGGCCGGCCCCTTGGTCGAGGACATGGGGCCGATCGAAGCTGACCTGAGCCGCCTGGGCGGCACCCCAGGGCATGGGGACGCCCGAGCTGTTGTAGGCATACAGGGACTTGCCGCCCCAGCAGTTGTAGGCCTGCCAGGTAGCCGCCGCGTGCACCACCAGGACCGGCGCGGGATCAGCGGCCATCCTCGGCCGTACGACGAAGGGGACGTAGCCGGCCGAACCGGCGTCGGAGCGCAGGACGGCCAGGTACATTCCGCTCGGCCAATCCGCGTCGGGGGCCAGGTCTCCCGCGACGGGGAAGTTCGCGTCCACACAGCCCAGAGTCGAAGGGATCGGGGCCCTGCGTGTGCAGGCCGGGCCCAGCCGTTCCGCGCGCACCAGTCGTCCTCCGACGCCCCCGTACCAGCCCAGGCGATACCACGACACCTGCACCGATGGCGTGGCGCTCCGTAGATGAAGGGACGCCTGCTCGCCCGCGGCCACCGAGGAGACGGATAGATACCCCTCCGCCCCCGGATCCCCGCCGGTGCCCGCCCACCAGTCCGACGAGCCTGCCCGGGCGTTCTCTGCGGCCACCGGCACCTCCCGCCGACGGCGCAACAGGGGTGGTGCCGCGAAGGCGGATCGCGTCGCCCGCGCGGCGGTTCCGGGGGTCGTGGTCGCCGCTCGCAACGGCTGCGCAGCCACAACGGCGGGGCGGCGACCGGTGGCGGCGCCAAGCAGCGTCCGCGCCGGCGCGCCTGCACAGGCGTCCAGGGTCAGCGCTGTTCCCGCAGCCACGGCACCTCGCAGCAGGTCCCGGCGAGATATCACGGCGCGTGCTCTGCGGTGGCTTCGCCACGAGCGGCCAAGGCGTCGGCGGGATCAGCCGACTCTGGATTCGGCAGCGTGGTGCGTGGGCCTGTAGGGCCTCCTGGCGGCCCGCCCGGACGGGGGCCCTCCGACTCAGGTGGCTCACGGTCGCGGAGCCAGTTCCGCCACGGACTGCCACGGTCGCCGGCCGGCGGGCCTCGCTGCGCCAGGGCGGGCAGCACCGGGGTGGCCAGCAGGGCACTGCTGCCGAGTTGGCGCAGCCAGCCGTCGTGGCCGCTGCAGACCGGCGAGCCGCGCAAGCCAGCGCAGGTGCCAAGACCCAGGATGCAATCATCGGCCGCCATGGCGCCGTCGATAGCGGCGATCAGCTCGGCCAGCGTGGGCTCAGGCCGCGGCTGTGCGTAGCGGTAGCTGACGCGTCCCGAACGCATCGTCGCCCGGACCCAGCCCATGGCGACCAGACGCCCGAGCACCTCCGCGAGCAGATCCGCTCGCGTGCCGAGGGCCGTCCCGAGTCGTGTCGCGTCCCACGCGCGCGAGCCGTGCGCCAGTACGCGCAGGCTCCCCAGGGCGAGCTCGCTCTGGCCGCTGACGGGCACCTCCCGGCGCGTGGCGGTCACGCCGTCCATTTCACCGATCATCCCTTCGCCCACGTGGCCGCGGTTCGCGTTCCAGCGGCCATCGCCGGCAGCATTCCACCGCGCGCCTGTCGCGTGCAAGTGCCAGCCATCCTCGAAGCGTCCCCGGGCGCGCCGAGCCTGCCGAGGGGTCTGACCTCGCGCCGTTGGCTGTCCCACCGGCAATCATGGTGGGGTGATCCCGCCTGCGCGTCTCGGGCTCATCCTGCCGCTCGCGCCCGCCGGCGCTCCGTTCGGCGACACCGTTGGGGTCATCGCCGGCCTGACTGTGCTCGTGCGCAGTCGGGGCTGGGGCATGGGTCGTTCGCATGACGGGCATCGGAATCGACGGACGCCGCTGACGGGGCGTGTGGGAGTCATCCCCTTCGAGCTTGCTCCTCGACCCTGCGCCTGCTACTCACGGCTCAGCCGCGCTGACGGTGTCCACCCCCCGCCGTCGCCTTCACGCCCCGGCCGTGTGAACGCCTCGTGCCAAGCACACCATAGACTGCCACCCATGAACGAAATCAGACTCGGCGCGCTTTGCTGGAACCAGTACACGGACTGGCCGTCCCTGCTCGAAGCCGGGATCCGGGCCGACCGCCTGGGATACGACTCGTTATGGACGTGGGATCACGTCTAC
>JAJYNP010000218.1 GCA_021786265.1 Chloroflexota bacterium | reverse complement strand
GATGGGAGTGCGTGCGGCCGAGGCGGCGGAGCGGTGGCTGGCGGCGCGCGAAGCTCGGAGTGCGCTTGGCGCGACCGCGGTGGGCAGTGCGGCCGACCTGATCGCAGCAGCTCAGGCGGAGTCTGCGAGGAGTTGACGCGAGAAGTGCCGGCAGTGGCCATTTCGCGGCTACGCGCGGCGGAGTGGCGGAAATCATTGCGCTTCCTTGCGCTCGTGACGCTTTCTGCGGCCGGCGCGGCGCTGCTGATCGCCGTCGTCGTCCAGGGGCCGAGCCCGGATTTTCGGGCTTACTGGGGGTTCAATCCGTCTGACCCCTATTCCGGGGTCCTCGGTACGCCGAGCGCGTTTCTCTACAGCCCCGTGGCCGGCCTCACGGCATTGCCGCTCCACCTGCTCCCGTTCGACGTTGCGCGCCTGCTGTGGCTCGCGCTGGAGCTGGCGTGTCTCGTCTATCTGCTCGGTCCGTGGGCGCTCGCCGCGCTGCTGTTCGTTCCGATCCTCGCGGACCTCTACTGGGGCAACATCCAACTCCTCGTCGGCGTGGCGATCGTCATCGGGTTCCGGTACCCCGCCGCGTGGGCCCTGATGCTGCTCACGAAGGTGACGCCGGGCGTCGGCTTGCTGTGGTTCGCGGTCCGACGTGAATGGCGCCAGCTCGGGATCGCGCTCGGGGTGACCCTCGCGCTGGCGGTTGTCTCCGGCGCTGTCGTTCCCTCGTGGTGGCCCGGCTGGATCCGGACGCTGCTCGGAAGCACATCCCTGACGGCACCGCCCGGGCTCGCACTCGGAATCCCCCTGTGGCCGCGCCTCGTGCTGGCGGCGGGCATCACGGCCTGGGCGGCGCGCCGTGGGGATCGATGGCTGCTCCCGTTTGCGGTGATGCTCGCGACGCCGGCGATCTGGCTTCTCACGCCGGCCGTGCTGGCGGCTGTCCCGCGCCTGCTCACCGCGCACGACCACGTGCCCGTCGTATCGACGTTCAGACGGGAGGGACCTCCCGTTATCCCATAGGGGGTCTGCTCATGCCTGACCACGCCGCGCGCTGACGTACCCGTTGCTTTCAGGGTCACCGCGGCTCAACGGGAGGTCGCGACGGCGTGGACGAGCGTATCGTGCGCCGCATGGCGACGCCCGCGATCCGGCGTCCGGCGGTCCTCGACATCGACGCACGTCGGGTCGCGGTCCGTGCCGCGCAGGGCGTCATGCTCATCGAGGCGGCGTGGGTATTGTGGACGCTGCTCGGGAACGATGCCCGCTTCCCGGTCGGCGTGGACTTCCGGATCTACCGGGACGCTGCAGCCAATTGGGGCTCTTGTGACCCATCCGTGGGCGCTCACCGCCCGGGGAGCGACGGACAGAGCCCACCCAGGCTGAGCATCGCAAGGGCGATCAGGGCCTTCGCCGAGTGGAACCCGAAGGCGATCCGGGTGAGCAGGCGGATCTTCGTGTTGACTGACTCCACCCGAGCATTCGAGAGGCCGTGGAGGAGGGTCGCCTCGATGCCCGCCCGGTGTCTGGCGACCTTGCGGGCGAGCTCGACGAAGGATGGGAGCTGCGAGCGCCGCGCCCAGGCGAGCCAGTCCTCCAGCAGCTGTCGGCCCTCGGCCCCGCGCAGGGTGAAGACCATGCGCAGTTCTTCCTTCAGCAGGTAGGCCCGGTACAAGGGCTCGTTCGTCGCGGCGATCCAGGCGAGCTTGGTCTGCTGGCGCCCGGTGAGGTGCTCGGGGTTCTTCCAGAGCGCGAAGCGAGCCCCTTTGAGATCCTGCGCGAGCCCAGCCTCGCCCCGCCGCCGGGCCTGGTTCCAGACCTCGCGCCGCACGGCATCGAGCGCCTCGGTGGCCCAGGAGACGACGTGGAAAGGATCGGTGCACAGGGTCGCTCCCGGACAGCGGCGGCCGACGACCCGCTCGATCCATTCGGCCCCATCAGCGCTGACGAGCTCGATCGCCGCACTCCGCTCGGGTCCGAGCGCATCGAAGAAACGCTCCAGCGTCTTCTCCGAGCGGCCCTCGGCGGCCCACACGAGCCGGCCGCTGGCGTGGTCGACGACGACCGTGATGTAGCGCTGACCGCGGCGGTGGCTGATCTCGTCGATCCCGATGCGGCGCAGGCCTTCGAGCCGATCGGCCCCCGCCTCGGCGTCGGCGACGACCCGGGTGATGATCGCGCCGACCGTGCGCCAGGCGCACCGCAGCAGCGCGACCACCGCGCTCTTCGAGGTGTGCACGGCGAGCCAGGCGACGGTGTCATCGAAGGCGCGGGTGTGGCCGGCGCCGTGGCGGGCCCAGGGCACCGCCGCCACGACGACCCCGTGCGCCGGGCACTGGACCCGCTGCGCCGCGGCTTCCAGGTACGCCCGCGTGGTGCCCAGATCGAGCGCCCGCCAACGCCGTCGGCCATCGCCCGCGTCGTAGCCCGGGCAGCGCCGGTGGCAGATCCCGCAGCGAGACCGATCGCGTCGACGGAGCCGGACCGACACGATCATCGCGTCGGTTGCCTCTTCGAGCTCGACGTCCTCCACGATCGCCCGCTCGACACCGAGCAGCGATGCCCATACCCTCACTCCGCGCACGCCGTCCTCCAAGCTGGTCCGGTTCCGACAATCCGAACCATAGGAAGATGGCGTGCGCTGCTGTTCAGCCCGTCAGCGCACCCACGGATTCAGCAGGAGACCCAGAAATTGGTGCCACGATCGGCATGAGTACGCGTTTCGTCCAGAAAGCTGCCCAGACCGGCGCGCTGCGCGGGCGGGCCATCGGAATCGGGCCGCGCAAGGCCTGGCGGTTCCGGGAGAGTGACGTCACCGAGTGGCTGCGCGTCTGGGCGCAGCAGCGCCCGGGCCCGCGGAGCGGATCCGAGCGCTGACGGGCGGTGCGCGCCCGCACCGGACCGATGCGTCGGATGCGCCGCGTGCGCCGGGTGCCCGTGTACCCCCTTGCGCCTCGGGCCGACTCCCGCTGTCGTACAGGACATGGAGATCGCCAACCATCCCGACGAGGCCTCGGACGCACCCGGAAACGCGGACGACGAGACCACCCGCTGGATCGAGGCGCACCGCGTGCGCGGGGTGCGCGCGACCCTCGATGACCTGGCTCGCGTGGCCGGACACTCGGGCGGCCACACGACCATCAGGGCCGAGCGCGACGAGGGCTCGGCGCGGCCGCTGACCGACGGCGAGCTCCGTGCCCACGTGACGTGTGCGCTCGCGGCCGGCGTGGCCGAG
>JAJYNP010000311.1 GCA_021786265.1 Chloroflexota bacterium | reverse complement strand
GGGGCCGGGCATTGCCGCCCGCCCGGGCATAGCCGCCCGGCCCGTGACCTCCCGCTACTGGTCGCGCAGCCCCGCGAACAGGTCGTCTTCGGGGATGCGTACCGGCGCGACGCGCGACTCGCGGAGGGTGAACTCCTCGGCCGGTGCCACCCGCGCCCAGTCCTCCGGTCCGAGCGCGAGGAACGGGTTGTCGCTCGAGATCTGGGTCACGTGCTCGCGCAGGGCCGCCTGCTTGGCCGCCAGGAAGTCCGTCACGTCCACCCGGGTCGTCTTGGGGCCGATGGCGGCGGCCATGCGGGTCATCCAGGCCTCCCGCTCGCGCCGCTGCTCGTCGGTCTCGTCGGGGCTGCCCGTCCACCAGGGCTGGATGCCTCGCTCCTCCAGGATCCTGTTCATCTCTTCGCGCCGCTCGAAATCGAGCACCGACTCGTACAACTTCAGCGGTTGCCACGGTTCGAGGGCATCGGGACCCTGGAGCTGCTCGGGGTACCAGGCCGGGTCCCCGGCCCGCGCGAAGGCGCCCTTGGCGAGCTGTGCCGCGCGAATGTGGTCGGGGTGCCCGTAGGCGCCGAAGTCGTTGTACCCCACGATCACGTGCGGCCGGTCCAGCCGGACCAGGCGAACCAGCCGGCCGATGGCCTCGTCGAGGTCGGCCTGCCAGAAGGCGCGGGGGTCGTCGTTCTCCGGCGTGCCCATCATCCCCGAGTCGCGGTAGCCCAGCCAGTGGTGCTCGAGCGGCCCCAGGCGGGCAAGCGCGCGCGCCAGCTCCACCTGGCGGATCTCTCCCAGCCGCGCGTGGTTCTCCGGGGTGTCGAGCTCGGGGACGACGATCTCGCCGTTCTCGCCATACGTGCAGGTCACGAAGACGACGCGATCTCCCGCCGCGGCGTACCGCGCCATGACGCCGCCGGTGGTGATGGTCTCGTCGTCGGGATGCGCGTGGACGGTCATCAGGGTCAGGCGTGCGGTCATGGCGCGCATGGTATCCGCGAACGCCCGAAGGGTCCCGCGCGCACACGGACGCGCCCGGCAGCCACCGGGCCGCCCGGCTTCGCACGTACACCGCGCTGCTTCGCACTGACGCCGCCCTGCTTCGCACCCCGCCTTACGTGGCACGCAGCCCCGCTTGCCACATCGCCTGCCGCTCACATCGCCCTGCCGCTCACATCGCCCTGCTTCGCCGGTCCGTCCGGGGGCACGGCCCCCCCCGGCCCGTCCACGTGGGCGGCAACAGCCCCCCGCGAGCAGCAACCCCCCCGCGAGCAGCAACCCCCGCGGGAGGCAGTCCTCCCCACGCCCCGCCACATCCGCAGCGATATCCCCCGCAGCAATCACGGAAGTGCCCGGGCACCGACTGGACGCCCGTTTCGGCCTCGTCGCCGATCGCTCCCCCTCGCATCGACCGCTGCACGTGCCCGGTCCGGTGCATGCCCGCCTCGCCATCGAGCATCGCGTGCCCGGGTCGAGCGCGGTGGAGGCTGGGCCGAGCGCGCCACGCGGCCGTCCGCCCGGGTGACCGAGGCCCTGGCGTCGAGCTACCCGCCCCGAGAACGCTGCAGGGGATATTCGCGACGCGAGTCCGACTCCGGCAGCGGTTCTCCGCTGCGCTCGCGGCCGACCGGGGTGCCGGGCCCTCCGCCCTCCCCGACTGTTCGCGTGGGGTCGACCACGCGGAAGCCGTACCCCGGCCGTGTGGGTGACGCCTCGGCCCAATCGTGCCTCGACCAGTACGATGCGGTCGAGCGGTCCGTCTGCCTTCCCGAACGCCGCCCGGAGCTGGGAGTGCCCGTGAGAGACCCTGGCCAGAGCCACGCAATCGGCACGCCGCCCGAGTCTGCCGGCCGGGCCCCGTCGAACCACGTGCCCGAGGCTGCCGGCCAGGCCCCGTCGGACCACGTGCCCGAGTCTGCCGGCCGGGCCCCGTCGAGTCCCCTGCCCCCTCCCTCCGGTCCGCTGGCCGGGATCCGCGTCTGCGACCTCTCCACCGTCCTTGCCGGTCCCTACTGCACCATGCTGCTCGCCGACCTGGGGGCCGACGTGGTCAAGGTCGAGCCCCCCGAGGGCGACGGCACCCGGCGCTGGGGGCCCCCGTGGGCCGGCGCACCCGAGCCCGGCACCGCCTATCCGCCCGACGACCCGCGCGCCCGGCCCGGGTACCCCGGCGAGGCCGCGTACTACCTGGCCGTCAACCGGAACAAGCGCGGGATCCGGCTCGACCTCAGGACCGACGGCGGTCGCGAGGCGCTTCGCCGGCTCCTGGCCCGCAGCGATGTGCTGGTCGAGAACTACCGCGTCGGCGGCCTGGCGCGATTGGGCTTCCCGGACGACGAGATCGAGCGGCTCAACCCGGCCCTGGTGCACCTCGCGATCAGCGGGTTCGGGACGGACGGACCGTACGCCGACCGGCCGGGCTACGACTTCATCGTCCAGGCCATGGCCGGGCTCATGTCGATCACGGGTGAGCCCGACGAGGCGGGCGGCACGCCGACGAAGGTGGGTGTGGCGGTGGTCGACCTGGCGACCGGGATGCTGGGGGCGGTCTCCGTGCTGGCGGCCCTCCTCGGTCGAGATCGCGCGGGCGTTCCGGCCGACCCGGCACAGGTGGTGGCGCCAGGAGCCCCGGGGCGCGGCCAGCGCATCGACATCAGCCTGTTCGAGTCGACCATCGCCTGGCTGGCGAACCAGGCGAGCAACTACCTGGTCGGCGGAACAGTCCCGGGCCGCCTCGGCAACGAGCACCCCAACATCACGCCCTACGAGACGTTCCGGACCGCGGACGGGTCCATCGCGGTCGCGGTCGGCAGCGACCGGCAGTGGCCGCGCTTCTGCGAGGCGGTCGGCCTGCCCGACCTGGTGGAGGATCCCCGCTTCGCCACCAACGGCTCGCGAGTGGAGCACCGCGCCGACCTGCGCGCGATCCTCGGCACCCGCTTTGCCACGCGTCCGTCGTCCGAGTGGATCGAGCTGCTCCTCGCCGCCGAGGTCCCGAGCGGGCCGATCAACGACCTCGCGGCGCTGTTCTCGGATCCCCAGGTGCGGGCCCGCCACATGGTCGAGTCGGTCGCGCACCCCACGATCGGCACGCTGCGCACCACCGGTCTCCCGTTCAAGCTGGCAGCCACGCCCGGCAGCGTGCGGAGCGCGCCGCCGCTGCTGGGGCAGCACACGGACGTGGTGCTTGCCGAGCTCGGGTTCGGGCCGGACGACATTGCGCGGATGCGGGCCGAG
>JAJYNP010000251.1 GCA_021786265.1 Chloroflexota bacterium | reverse complement strand
AGGGCACCGTTGATGTTCGTCAGTGGGGCGCGCAGCTGGTGCGAGACGAGCGAGACGAACTCGGACTTCAGCCGGTCGAGCTGGCGGAGCTCAGCGTTGGCGCGGGCCAGTTCGTCGTTCGCCGCTGCGAGCTGGTCGGTGGCGGCACGGAGATGGCTCGTTCGTTCAGCGATGCTCTCCTCGAGGCCCCGGTTCGTCGCCTCAAGAGCCGCCGAGGTTGCCTGGTACGCGGTGACCAAGTGCGTCACCCAGTGAAGTGTGAGCGCCACGGCGACCGGACCGGCGAGCGCGAAGAGGCCGATCTCGCCGAGGAACCCGGGCGTGACTGGCTCACCGCCTTCTGCGAAGTGTTCGCTCCACTCGAAGGAGACGGCGATCGCCGCCAGGCCCAGCGGCAGCACCCAGCGCACCACGCCGAGCAGGCGTGTCGCCGACGACGGTGGCGGAAGCGGGCCTCTCCGGTTCACGGTCAGGACGATTCCCACGATGCACGGGCGTTGTCGTGCCTGGCAGGGACACGAGGCAGCGCTCCGAGTCCATGTCTAGCACATGGACTCGGAGCGCGCATCCCGACGGGGAGCTTTTGACACAAACCGGACACGTCGCGGACCGGGCTGCGACGGTCCACAGGCTAGGCTCGACGAGCGGTCGGGTGACGCTGCTGTGACCACGGTGGCGACGGCGAATCGGGTCTGTCGCCGCCCTCACGGACCCATGGGGAGGCAGCGCGGCGTGGACGAGCACGAAGTGAGCGGTGGTCGCCGACCCGTCAGGTCGAGCCGGGCATGACGTCATCGGGCGCGGGCGCCGCCGGCGAAACGGCCGATGCAAAGCTTTCGCTGTCGCGCCGGAGCTTCGTTGTCCGGGCGCTGGGAGTGATCGGGGGCGCGATCGCCGCAGTCCTGGGCATCCCCGTCATCGGGTTCGCCTCGGCACCGGGTTGGCAGGCCAGGACGCCCGTCCCGCTTCTCCCCACCTCGATCGTGCCGACGCTCCGCTCGAGTGCCCTGACATCGGTCGGCAAGCTGGCCGACTTCGAGGTCGGTGTCCCGAAGTACGTCAAGGTCGATCGACCCGTCGTCGACGGCTGGGTCGAGGAGAACGCGCCGGTCGGGGTCCACGTCGTGCGCACGAGCGAGACCGACGTTGCCGTCTTCGACCCCCACTGCACGCACCTCGGTTGTCCGCTCGCCTGGTCGACCGGCTCGAAGAGCTTCGTCTGCCCGTGCCACGGCGGGTCGTTCAACCGCGACGGCGAGGTGATCGCCGGTCCGCCGCCGCGCCCGATGATCCGCTACGAAACCCGGATCCAGGACGGCGAGGTGGTCATCGGCGCGCTGCAGGAAGGGGCCTGAGCGATGGGCCGGATCGTACGCTGGATCGACGAGCGGCTCGATGTTTCGCCCCTCGTCCGGACCTTCCTCGATCGGCGGGTGCCCGGGAACATCGGCTGGTTCCACACCCTGGGTAGCGCGACACTCTTCCTGCTCGTCGTCCAGATCGTCACCGGGATCGCGCTCTCGCTCTCCTACGTGCCCAGCCCGGACCACGCCTACGAGAGCGTGCTGTTCATCGACCAGACGCCGTTCGGGGCGCTCGTGCGCGCGATCCACCACTGGTCGGCCGGCCTGATCGTGCTCCTCATCGGGCTGCACGCTCAGCGCGTTTTCATCTGGGGCGCCCACCGCTACCCGCGTGAGCTCACCTGGCTGATCGGGGCCGGCCTGTTCTTCGTCGTCCTCGGCTTCGCCTTCACCGGCTACCTCTTGCCATGGGACCAGAAGGCGTACTGGGCGACCGTCGTGGGCACGAACATTGCCGGCTCGGCGCCGTTCATCGGCGGGGCCATGCTCGAACTGCTGCGCGGGGGCGAACAGCTGGGTGCCGTTACCCTCGTCCGCTTCTACGGCGTTCACGTCTGGGTGCTGCCGGCCGCGCTCCTCCTGCTCGTCGGCATCCACCTCTTCGCGGTCGTCCGCCAGGGGATCGCCGCCTCGCCGCGCCGCCGGCCGCTCGTGGAACCCGAGCCGGGCCTGTCGCGCCGCGAGGCCTACGAGCGCGAGTACGCCGCCGAGAAGCAGGCCGGCAAGCCGTTCTGGGAGGCGATCCTCAAGGACGCGGTCATCGCCGCCATCCTGACCGTCGTGCTCGTGGCGCTGGCGCTCGGTCCCGGTGCGCCGCTCGAGCCGCGGGCCGACCAAAACACGACGAACTACGTCCCCCGCCCGGAGTGGTACTTCCTCGACCTCTTCCAGATCCTCTGGTACTTCACCGGCAGCCTGGAACCGCTGCTGATCTTTCTGACCTTCACGCTCGCTTCACTCGTCTTCATCTTCGTGCCGTTCCTCGACCGGGGTCGCCACCGGCACCCGCGCCAGCGGCCGGTCGCGATGGCCCTGACGGCGGTGGTCGTGCTGGGTGTCGTCGGGCTCACGTACCTGGGTGCCAGCGCGAGCCCGCCCGGATCCGTCCGGGTTCCGCCGACCGAGGGGATGTCGAGCCAGGAGCTGGCCGGTCTGAAGGTCTACAACGAGCAGGGCTGCAGCGCCTGCCACCAGATCCGCGGCGTGGGTGGTCAGACGGGTCCCGACCTGTCGCGGGCCGGGCGTCGCTGGGAGGAAGCGGACATCCGCAGGCAGATCGTCACCCCCAAGAACGACGAGATGCCGGCCTACGATGGCCTCTCGCCACAGCAGCTCGACGACCTGGTGACGTTCCTGAAGAGCCTGAAGTAGCCGTGCTCGGCCGGACGCGGAGGAGGGAGGCGCTGCTCGCACGACGCGACAAGACACCGATCACACAGTCCCGCGACACGGTCGCAACGTCGCTCTCGGTGGCTTCACGGTGGGCTACCGGACGACCGTTGCGCTCATAACGGCCCATGGGCGGGTCGGCGACCACGCCGGCCCCTGGAAATCCAGAAGGAGACAGACCATGTCGAGATCACGCTGGGTTGCAGTGTTCTCTGTGCTGGCGCTGGTGATCAGCGCCTGCGGAGCCGCGACCACCACATCACCGGCAGCGAGCGCACCGCCGGCGGCGTCCGAGCCGGCACCGAGCGGACCCGCGCTGCGCTCGATCAGCGCTCCGGCGGCAGCGATCACGGTCGACGGAGACCCGGCGGACTGGACCGGCATCGCCGGTCTCGATCTCACCCTCGAGGGGATCAAGGGGGTCGAGACCCCGGTCGAGTCGAAGCAGGCCACGATCCGGGTGGCCCACGACGATCAGTTCGTCTACACCCTGTTCGAGGTGCAGGACGA
>JAJYNP010000135.1 GCA_021786265.1 Chloroflexota bacterium | reverse complement strand
AGGCGAGGGTGGGCTTGATGAAGTTGCCGGCGGCGTTCTTGACGAGCCCGACGGGCAGGTTGTTCTGCAGCGCGTACGAGAGCTCGACGTAGCCGATCGCGCCGGGCGTCTGCTTCACGAGCGCCGTGACGCCCGCGCTTCCCTTGCCGCCTGCGCCGACCGGCCAGTTCACCGAGAGACCCGCGCCAACGGCGCTCTTCCAGGCCGGGCTCGTGTCGCTCAGGAAGCTGGTGAAGTTCATCGTGGTGCCGGACCCGTCGCTGCGGTGCGCCACGGTGATCCCCAGGTTGGGGAGCGTCACCCCGGGGTTGTCCGCCGCAAGGGCCGGGTCGTTCCAGTTGGTGATCTTGCCCATGTAGATGCCCGCGATGGTGTCCGGGCTGAAGCGCACCTCACCCGTGAAGCCGGGCAGGTTGTACGTCATCGCGGCCGCCCAGTGGATCATCGGGACGTTGAGCACCGGGACGCCGATCTGCTGCTCCTGCGCGTCGCTGAGGTAGATGTCCGAGGCGCCGAAGTCCACCGTCTTGGCGGTGAACTGGGCGATGCCGCCGCCCGAGCCGATCGCCTGGTAGTTCACCGAGACGCCCGGCGCCACCTGCTGCTGGTAGATCTGGGCGACCGCGCTCAACCACGGGTAGATGGCGGTCGACCCGGCTCCGGTGACCTCGGCCTTGTCGTTCTTGCCGATCGTCGTCGATGGCGTGACGCTGCTGTAGTCGACGGCGGCCGCGCTGGGCTGGGCGCCGGCGGCACCAGCTGCGGCGCCTGTCGCGCCTCCGGCCGGTGCCTGGGTCGCGGCCGCTGAGCACGCTCCGAAACCCAGCGCCGCCACGAGCGCGAGTGCGCCCCAGCGGGCGCGGTTGTGGATGGTCACGTGTTCCCTCCTCGAGGCCGGACGGTCGGGTGGCATCCGCGGCCCGGGAGAGCCCGCGCCTGCTGATCCCGGGACATCGTCCGGCGGCAGTCCTGTTCGGTACGCGGCGACTGTGACGCCCGCAGGTCAATCGACCGTGTGAGCCACGTAAGGCGACGGTTAATTCGCCGCCCATGCGGCCGACCGATCTGGGACGATGTGCGCGGAGGAGGCGCGATGGCAGGGATCCGGGGGTGGCGGGGCGCGGCGGTCGCGGTGGGCAGCACCAGCGTGCACTTCACGGCCGCCGTGGTCTCGGCGGGCGGCCTCCGGCTCCTTGCCGACGGGAGCGTCCTGCTGGAGCTGGGCTCGGCGGTGGACGCCCACGGGCACATTCCCGAGGACCGGCTCGCCGAGCTGATCGCGACCCTCCGGGGGTTCGCGGCGTCCGCCGCCGCGCTGGGCGTGCGCGACGTGACGTTCATCGGCACCGAGCCACTCCGTCGGGCCGCGAACGGCCGCTCGGTCGCCGCCGCCGTCCATGCGGCCACGTCCCGGCCGCTGCACCTGCTGTCGCACGAGGAGGAGGCGCTGCTCTCGCTCTATGGCGTGCTGCGGGGGCATGCCCCGGCCGCCGACACGCTCGTCGTCGACATCGGCGGCGGATCCTCCGAGTACGTGCTGGCGCGCCCGAACGGCCCGCCTCTTGCCCATGCCCTGCGGATCGGCGCGGCACGACTGACGGAGGCCTTCGTCCGCCACGACCCACCCACGGCCGCGGAGATCGCGGGGCTGCGGGCCGAGGCGAGACGGAGGGTCGGCGGAGCCGTGGACCTGGCGCCTGCCCGGGCGATCCTGGTCGGCGGCACGGCCGAGAACCTGCTCCGCCTGGTCGCGCAGGACCGGGCCCTGCGCTCCATCGACCGGCGCCGCCTCGCGCTCGCCGTCGAGACGCTGGAACGGGAGCCGGCCGACGCGCTCGCCGGGCGATGCGTCATCCGTCCGCAGCGAGCTCGGATCCTGCCGGGTGGCGCGGCCCTGGTCGAGGCGTTCCTCGATCGGTACGGGCTGGGGACGGCCGCGGTCTCGAGGACCGGCATCCGCGAGGGCACCATCCTTGCGGTCGCGCGCGCCGGGGACGCGTGGCGGGAGCGGCTCCCGGGGCTCGTCGCGGGCGGGTGACGGCAATGGCCGCCGGGCCGATCGCGGCCGCGGAACGCCCGAGGGGCACGTCGCGCTACCATCGAGCCATGGTCCGCACCCTGCTCGTGGTCGACGATGAGGCGATCCTCCGCGAGACCCTCGAGTACAACCTGGTCCGCGACGGGTACCGCGTGGTGACCGCCGCCGACGGCCGCGAGGCGCTCGCCCGCTTCGCGGAGGAGCAGCCCGACCTGGTCGTGCTCGACGTCATGCTGCCCGAGCTGTCCGGGCTCGACGTGTGCAGCGCCATTCGCCGCGAGTCGGACGTGCCGATCCTGATGCTGACCGCGAAGGATTCCGAGATCGACAAGGTGGTCGGCCTGGAGCTGGGCGCGGACGACTACCTCACCAAGCCGTTCAGCCTGCGCGAGCTCCAGGCACGCATCCGCGCGCTGCTTCGGCGCACCGACGCGCGACCGATGGCCGAGGGGGCATCCGCGGCCCAGCCCGGGACCCCGGCCGCCGCCGGTGGCGTGACCTCGAGCCGGCGGCAGCCGGCGCGACCCGGGTTCCCCCAGGCAGTGCCGCCGCAGCCCGCCCAGTCCGGGTCGACGCGTGCCGGGCCGGTGGAGCCCGCCGCGGGAACCCCGGCACCCGCCCTGGTCGAGGAGCAACTCGACCGCGTGGTGGTCGACCTCGCAGGGCACCGGCTGCTGCGCGACGGCGACGAGCTGCCCGTCACGGCCAAGGCGTTCGACCTGCTCGCGTTCCTGATGCGTCACCCGGGACAGGTGTTCACCCGCGAGCAGCTCCTGGATCGCGTCTGGGGCTACGAGTACGCGGGTGAGACTCGGACCGTCGACGTGCACGTGCACCAGCTGCGGAGCCTGATCGAGGAGGACTCGGCGGAGCCGCGGTTCCTGCACACCGTCCGTGGCGTGGGATACGTGTTCCGGCGGCCGAGCCCGTGAACCACGCGCATCCGGCGACCGATCCGCTGCCGTCCGCGCCCACGCGATCGCCATGAACCCGGAGCTGATCGCGATCGGAGTCGCGGGCGTCCTGCTCGGGATCGCCGTGGGGCTCGCGATCAGCCGGGAGGTCACGCTGGACCGGATCCGCGAGATCGTGGGCGCGTCCCGAGACGAGCCGCTCGAGGCGAAGGTGCGCGACCTGATCGACCGGCACGCCCAGGCCGACCAGCGTGCGAGGCTCCAGGCCGAGGACCTCGCCTACCTGACCGGGCTCGTCGGGAGCGGGATCGTCCGGCTGGATGACGACCTGGTGGTGACGGCGGCGAATCGTGCCGCCCACGTCTACCTCGACGTGCCGGCCGGAGGGCTGATCGGACGGCGGGTGCCGGACCGGCCCGGCGTGCACCGTGACGACGCGATGCAGGACGTCGCGATCGGGCTCGGGGACGTGCGGCTGGACGCGGTGGCCCGGACGGCGTGGCGCAACGGCGCCGCCACGGACGAGATACCCGTGGATGGCGCCGAGGGGCGGATGCTCGCGATCCGCGCCCGACGATCGCCCAGTGAGGGGATCTGGATCGTGCTCGAGGACCTGTCGGAGCTCCGCCGGCTGCAGCGGATCCGGACCGAGTTCATCGACAACCTGTCGCACGAGCTCCGCACGCCGCTCACCACCGTGCGCCTGCTGACCGAGACCCTCGCGCGCGACCTCGAGGAGGTCGACGTGCCGGCCCGGGTCATCGACGTGGTGGAGAAGATCGACGTGGAAACCGGGCACCTGGTCCAGATGGCGACCGAGCTGCTCGACCTCGCGAAGATCGAGCAGGGGGCCGGGCCGCAGCTCTACATCGACGACGTGGACGTGGCGTCGATCGTGACCAGCGCGATCGAGCGGCTCGGGCTCTTCGCCGAGCGGCAGGGCGTGCGCCTCCGCGCCGAGGTCGACCCCGCCGTGCCGCCCGTGCTGGGGGACGCCGAGCGCCTCGGGCAGCTGCTGATCAACCTGCTGCACAACGCGATCAAGTTCTCGCCGTCCGGCGGCGACGTGGTCGTGCGCGCCCGCCCGGAGCCCGCGGCCGGCACCCCGGGCTCCGTCGTGCTCGAGGTTGAGGACCACGGCGTCGGGATCCCGGCCGAGGACGTGCCGCGGGTCTTCGAGCGCTTCTACAAGGTCGACAAGGCGCGCGTGCGGGGTGGCGGTGGCACGGGCCTGGGGCTGGCGATCGTGCGGCACATCGCGGAGGACCACGGGGGCGGCGTCTCGGTGGAGAGCGTCGAGGGCGTGGGTTCGACGTTTCGCGTGACACTGCCGGCCGCGCCGCCGGTCCCGTCTGGCGGGTTGCGCCAGCCGGGCTGAAGGGCCAGGTGTCGCGCCCGCTCGGGCCCAATGGCGCCCGCGACCCTGCTCGGGCGAGTGGCGTCCACGGTGCGCTCGGCCGACCGGATGTCCGGGGCGCGCCCGGGGGACGCGCGCATCACGCCTCCGCGGCGTCCAGGCGGATGTCCCGCAGCAGCGCGGCGAGTTCCCGCGCGTTGGTCGTGCCGTAGTTGGCGAAGCAGTTGTTCAGCAGCACGTGCGTCTCGCGCGCCGCGGTGGCGGCCTCGCGGATGCGCGGTACCCACTCGGCGAGCTCCTCGCGGCCGTACAGGTAGCGGAAGCGCTCCACGGTCGGGATCCCCTGCGCCTCCCACGTGTCGGCTCGGCGCCCGTGGAACCGGACGATCGCGAGGTGCGGCGAGGTTGTCGCGACGACGGGGGGCATGCTGCTGGGCAGCCCCTGCGGTCCATCCACCATCACGCACGGGATCGCGTGGTCGGCCAGGAAGCGGATCGTCCGCTCGGCGTTCTTCTCGTTGAGCCAGGAGGCGCTGCGGAACTCGACGGCGCAGAGGAGGCCGCCGAGCCGCTCCCTCGCCTCGAGGATCGCGTCGCGCGCCTCCGACGAGGGAAACACCCAGCGCGGGTACTGCAGCAGCACCGAGCCGAGCTGGCCAGACGCGCGCAGCGGCTCGACACCCCCCATGAACAGCCGCCATGCCTCGTCGAGGAGCTCGGGAGGGAGATCCTTTCCGTACAGGCGAGGCTTCGCCACCAGCTCCGGAGGGAGCGCGTCGCGGATCGCCTTCGGGAGCCGGCGGGTCTCGGTCGGCTGGCCGGTCATCAGCGCGTGCGCCTTCACGTCGAAGGTGAAGTCGGGGGGCGTCCGGCGCACCCACAGCTCGGACGTCGCAGGAGACGGCAGCGCGTAGTAGGTCGCGTCTACCTCGACGAGTGGGAACTGGGCCGCGTAGTAGGTCAGGCGCTCCTCGGCGGTGCTCGCGCCGGGCGGGTAGAAGACGCCGGGGGCGGTCATGGTCGGGTCGGTCCAGGAGGCGGTGTCCACCCGGATCCAGCCGCCGGACGGCGCCTCGATCGGCTGGGACGCGGCGTCCTCGATCGGGGCCGCGCGCCCGGCGGCGCCGGGGGCACCCGGGTCGTGGGGTCCGCCGTACGGCATCGACCGTTCGGGGCCGCGACTCCTCCTGGGGTTCGCGGCGGCGGCCGTCGATCTCGCCTTCCGGTGTTCCGTCACTCCCGGATGGTCTCGCGGCACGTCCCCTGAATGCAAGCTTCTCGGTGCGAGCTGTAATCGCCCCTGCCGGCCCCGATGGCGATCCTTGTGCCCGGGCCCGCGGCGCACGGAACGGAGGGGAGACGGCATGGGCATCATCGCGTGGATCGTCCTCGGCGCGATCGCCGGGTTCATGGCCAACCTGATCCTGGGTTCCAGCGAGGGCGTCATCGGGACGATCGTCCTCGGGATCGCCGGCGCGATCGCCGGCGGCCTCGTCGCGTCCGTGCTGGGGTTCGGCACCGTCACCGGGCTCAACATCGGGAGCATCGTGATCTCGGTGATCGGCGCGATCATCGTCGTCGCGATCTACGGGGCGCTCAGGCCTCCTCGGCAGGCTCGGCCGGGACCGTGAAGACGAAGGCCGCGCCCTCACCCGGGTGCTCGACCTGGATCGTACCGCCCATCGCCTCCAGCAGGCCGCGCGCCACGTTGAGCCCCAGCCCGGTGCCGCCGCTTGCCGCACCCGTCGCGAACCGATCGAACATCCGCTCGCGCACGAGGTCCGAGACGCCCGGTCCGTGATCGCGGACGACCACCACGAGCCGGTCGACTGCGGCCGGGCCGTGGGGAGGCTGGCCTCCCGCGTGCTCGACGCGGATCGCCACCTCGATCGGCTCGCCACCTCCGTGCTTCACCGCGTTGTCCAGCAGCGCCCAGACCACCTGGTCGATCCAGTCCCGGTCGGCGACCGCAAGCCAGCCCGCCGAATCGTCCCGGAGCGAGAACGGCACCTCGTCATGCCCGAGGCTCTCCCACGCCCGGCGGACCATCGGCGCCAGTGCCACGACCTCCTCGCGCGGTCGGAGGATGCCGGCCTCCAGGCGCGACACGGTCAGCAGCTGCGCCACCAGCCTGGTCAGCCGATCCGTCTGTTCGACGATGATCCGGAGCGCGGGGTCGTGGTCGCGTGCCTCGAGCCGCTCGGCGAAGGCCCGGATGCTGGTCAGGGGCGTCTGCAGGTTGTGGCTGACGCCGCGCAGGAACTCGCTCTTGAGCTCGGAGAGCGAGCTCGTCGCCGCGTAGAGCTCGGCGTTGCGCACGGCCGCCGCGAGCTGGCTGCCGAACAGCGCGAGCAGGTCGGCGTCTGCCGGGCCCCAGTCGCGCTGGGGCGGGACGACCGCGCGAAGCCATCCGACCTGGTCGTCCCCGAGCCGCAGCGGTGCGACCACCGTCCACGCCTCGCCGGGGACCCGCTCGTCCGCCTGGGGCGCGTCGTTCGCGCTATTCGCGTCGTTCGCGCCGTCCGCCAGCAGGACCTCCACCGACCGGAATCCGAACGCGGTGGCGGCCGACTGCTGCGCCGCGGCGACCAGCGGCCCGATCCCCTCGCGTGGGGAGAGCGACGCCAGGGCCTCCAGGACCTGGTGCAGTGACTCGTTCCGGGCCGCGAGCGCGGCCGCCAGCCGGTTGTGGCTCTCGGCGAGCCGCCCGAACTCGTCGTCGGCCGGGGCGACGATCCGCGTGGACAGGTCGCCGGCCTGCAGCCGGTCCAGGGTCACGGTCAGCTCGCGCATCGGGTGGATCAGGCCCCGGGCCAGGATGAAGCTCAGGAACACGGCCCATAGCACGGTCACGGCGAGGGCCACCGCGAGGACCACCCCCACGTCCAGCGGTCCGCCGATCGGCTGGGCGAGCGCCAGATAACCGATCGGCTGGCCGGACGAGCCCAGGAGCGGCACCACCGCGGCCACGACGCCCCCCATGCCGGTGGCAAACCCGTCGGACGCGGACGTGGACGTGGACGCGGCCGATCCCGGGGCCGCCGGCAGCGCGTCGATCGCGTCGGGACCGGCCTGCGCGCGCACCGACCCGTCGATCCCGAAGACGGTCACGCTCCCGCCCGTGAGCGCCGCCAGCCGCGCCGCCGCCGGCGCGTCGGGGAGCTGGAGCCGGGGCAGGTCGGCCGCCGCCAGCCGCGCCAGGTTCAGGGTCGCCGCCTGCTGCTGCTCGGTCGCGGCGGACCCGGCCCGCACCACCGCTACCACCCCGAACACCAGAACGGGGAGCAGCGCCACCGTCGCGAGCGCGAGGAACAGGCGGGACCGGAGGGATAGCCGGCTCATCGGACCCGCCATCTGGCACGCCTCGGCGCCGGTCGGTGGCCACGCAGCCTCATCCGCCGAGCATATCAGCGGGCAACGCGCAGGTTGGCCTGTTCCGATCGGAACGGGCCAGGCCCGACCTCTAGTTCGTGAGCTTCACGCTGTAGGAGCCGAACTGCGTCGACCCGGTGCCGCCGTCCTGGACGACCTGGAGATCGGTTGGGTTGATGGGCGAGACAAAAGAGCCGCGGATCTGCTTCGTGCTGCCCCCCACGGATCCCGACAGCTTGAAGTACGCCCATCCGACCATGTTGCCCTCGTTGTTCACCACGGCCACGGGGAACTCGGTGCCCACGAGGGCCGACAGGTCGCTGAAGAGCGTCGTGTGGGAACCGGCATTGAGCGGTCCGATCACCATGCTGAGCGTCACGACCGTGCTGGACCCGTGGCCGTTGATCAGGGAGTCCACCGTGTTCGAGTCGCCGTTGCACGGGTTGCCGTTCGCCGTGCAAAACACGGTCCAGTTGAACTGGTTGGCCCCCTGAGGTACGTCCTGCGTGCCGGTCCCCGGCTCGCTGTACGCCACGTCCTGGTTGAGGTTCGCCGGGAAGGCCGCCTGGTTGAAGATCAGCGGCATGGCACCGATCGCGGCGTTGGGTGGCCCGGCCTCGGCGGTCGCCGTCGTGGATACCTGCCAGCTGGGCATGCCCACGACACCCGCAAACAGGTTCTGGTGCGGGCGGCTCACGTTGACCGTGACCGTGGTGGAGCCCGCGTCGCCGGACCCGACCGAGACGCTGACAGTCGTGTCGCCAGCATCGTTCACATAGCCGTTGTCGGCCGCGGTCTGCTGTGCGGCGACGGTGGCTGAACTCCCGTTGAGTACGGCGTACGCGCCGGCCATGGCCGCAACATCCGCCACGTTCTGCATGGTGCGACGCTGGGCGAAGGTCCCGCCTCCGTCGAGCACGAGGCCGGTCATGGCGATGACCGCGACCAGCACCAGCGTGAAGAGGACAAGCGCCTGGCCGCGCTGGACGTCCCGGTGGGCCGTGGAGGTGTTCATGGAGGGCTTCCTCATGGGATCTCGATGTGGCTGGTCGAACTCAACGTGATGGGCCCCACCACGCTCACCAGGGGCGTCACGGGAGAGAACGGAACGCTGATCGTCACGCGAACGTAGTCGCCCGACTGGCAACTGGTGTTGCTGAGGCTGGCGTCGGTCACGTCGGTGCACTGGATGCTCAGGACGGCGCCAGGGCCGGACAGGCCGGGTACCAGCCCCTCCTGGGTAGCGATCACGCTCTGCGTCTGGGAGCTGTTCCCGAGGGTGCACGGGCTGCCGGTGCAGGGATGGACGCTCGTTACGCGGGCGATCTCACGTGCCGCCTCCGCGACGCCGTTGTAGGTGTAGATGCCGCGCCCCAGGTCCGCGATCCCCATCAGGAGAAAGAGGAACGGCACCAGGACGAGCGAGAACTCGACCAGGGCCTGGCCCCGGCTCTGTCTGCGTGACGGGAAGATGCGACCGATCGCGTTCATTGTGCGGTGATCGTCTGGACCGCGGAGGTGGATGAGCCCGCGGAGTTGGTGACTGTGAGGTAGGCCTGGTATGTGCCGTTCAGCTGGTAGGTGTGGTTCACCGGGCCCTGGCCGGTGGCCGATTGACCGTCGCCAAAGGTCCACGCCCACCCCGAGATGGGACACGCGGCCGGACTGGTCGACGTGTCCGTGAACGTCACCGCGAGCGGGGCCTGGCCCTTCAGTTGCTTGTTGAGGTTCGGCCCAGAGACCGTGAACCCGGCGCTCGGAAGCGTGCAGGTCGGCACCGGTGTCGGGGTGGGCGACGGGGTGGGCGTGGGGGTGGGCGTGGGGGTGGGCGTGGGGGTGGAGGTGGCAGCCGGAGTCGGCAGCGTTTCGACCTGCGCCGTCGAACTCGACATGAACGTCACGTTCTGATTGCCGCCGAAGAACGCGCTCAGGAGGGGCGTGAGCAGCTGGAAGTGGCCGGTGACCGTCACGGTGGCCGTGTTGCCCAGTCCCGTCGCACAGGTCGCGGGATTGCACGTCAGCTGGACGTCAGCCGGCTGCACGCTGACCATCGAGCCCTCTGCCTCGAGCAGGGTCCGGCACATCACCAGGTCCGAGTCCGGGGAGCTCGTGGGACACGGCTGGTCGGGCACGAACGCGGTCGGCGTCCTGGACGCCTGCATCGCACCCTCGCGGGCGGCGTTCGTGACACTGATCTGGGCCATGTAGATCCGGCCGAGGTCGAGCGTCGCGGCGAACAGGAGCAGGAAGACCGGCAGCAGCAGCGTGAACTCGACCAGGCTCTGGCCGCGGCTCCTCGTTCGATGGCTGCGCGCTCGGCGGCGCTGGTATCTCGGCATCGTTCCTCTCGCTTCCTGGTGTTGCCCAGGTCCCGGAGGCTCGCGCCCGGTCCTTACGGCCAGACTTGCGATGGTGCGCGCTCGCACATGACGGTCGGCGGAGGCACGCCGTACGTTGGTACCGGCTCCCTTCCGCCGGTGCGACGACGACGAAGCTCGCCAGCGCGCCGAAGCTCGTCTGCGGTCGGCGAGCGGTGGGTCAGGGACGAAAGGGGGCCGGGACGGTGAGGCCCCTGAACCTCGCCGTCCCGGTTGAACGATGCGTCGCTGGCGACCCAGATGGCCGCCGCTGGCTACCTGATCAGCTCGACACCGAGCGGCTGGTTGGTGTTGGGCGCTACGGGACCGAGCGACAGCGTGCCGGGGGTGTCCAACGCCTTGACAAACCAGCCGCGCAGGCACCCATCAGACCCGTTGCCATCGATCTTGCATGTCTGCTTGGCGCTCCCCGAGAAGTCCGCCTGGTCCATCAGGAAGTTGGTGAACGTCGTGATGTGGTACCAGGTGTTGTTGCCGGATCCGCTCGAGGTCGGATACGTGCTGCAGTCGGTCTTGTTGGGTCCCGTGGGTTGGGTGCTGCAACTGAAGTCGAACAGCGGGAGCATGACGACCTTGCCGTGGAGTAGCGTGTTGATGGTGTTCTGCGGGTTGGGACCACCCTTGCCGACGCCACCCGGGATCGTCTTCACCCACGCAGGGAAACTGAGGTTGGTGAAGCATCCGTTGATGATCTGGTCGGTAATGTCGCCCGCGCCGTTTCCGCCGGTGCAGCTGCCGGTCAGGTGGACCTGCGACGCGGGCGTCAGCGTCGTCAGATCGATGAATCCAACCGATCCAGCCGACCCGCCGCCTATGTCGCCGTTCTGGTTCTTGCACACGGGTACAGTGACTTCGTTCGCTGGCGTGGCCTGCGACGATCCGATCTCCGGCCAGCTGGAATCGCCGACGGTGAACAGTTTGCCGGACTCGTTGCAGGTCGATACCACGTAGGGAATCGTCAGCGGCAACACGCCGCACGTCGTGCCCGGCGGGCAGTAGGAGCTCACCGCGCCCGACACGGCGGTGGCATTGGTGCTGACCGTCATCGACGTGATTCCGGCGACCCGCGCGAACGACGTACCGAACGTCCTCGACCCGCTCGCCTGGACGCCCTGGGCTCCCGATGGGAAGCCGGAGCCGATATCGGCGACAGGATTGCCCGCGTAGTCCGTGTATTTCGCCGACGTGAGGGTGATCCCTCCGGCCTGCGCGCTCCCGTAGACGGCCTTGCACACGGCGAGATCCCACTGGCTCGACGGCTGCGGACTCAGCGGACAGCTTCCCGAGGTGGGGGGCACCGTGCTTCCTGCGAGGTACTGCACGATCACCACTGTGCCCGCCTCCGCCGCTGAGTCGGTGGCGTTCTGGGTTGCCCGTTGCTGCGCCCAGTCGTTCCCGACATCGACGACCAGTGCGACGCTCAGGAGAATCCCGGTCAGGAAGAGCGTGAACAGGACGAGGGTCTGTCCCCGTTCTCGAATCTCTCGCTCGTCGCGCCGGTTCATATGGGTCTCCTGTCAACAACCGGCCGAGCACGTCCGCTCGACCGGGACCTTCGATGTCGATGTGAGCGTCAAAGGGCCAATCAGCTGTCCGATCACGGGTGTCAACGGCTGGAACGTGGCCGTGACCGTGACCTCGGCCAGGCAGCCGTTGCTCACCGGCGTCCCCGTGGCAGAGAGACAGGATGTGGTGTCCGTGGGGTCCTTGAAGATCACGCTGACGTTCGACGTGCTGATGCCCAGCGTGCCGCGCGTGCTGTAGACGGCGCATCCAGGCGCCCAGGCCTGCCCGCCCGCCGTGTCACATGCGCCGCTCCCGGCCGCACCGCTCGTGGCCTGGTCGACGATTGCGACTCGCGCGCCATCCCTCGCGGCGTTCGCGACCGTGTTGTACGTCACGACCGCACGTCCCGCATCGATCACTCCGAATGCCAGCAGGACGAAGAGCGGGAAGACCAGCGCAAACTCCACGAGGGACTGACCGCTTCTCCATGTCATTTGGGCCCTGGCACGTAGCTTCATGGCGGGGGCACCACTGGCGAGCTGTTGGGTACGTTGTAGACGGTGCCGGTTCGAATCGGGAACTGCGATGTCGCGCTGAGTGCCAGCGTGTTGGTTGGACCGAACACCACGCCGATCACCGGTGTGATGAAGCTGAAGGTGCACGTGAGGTGGACCGTGGCCGTGCTGCCGAGATTGCTGTCGGGCGAGAACGTCGGATCGGGCGGGAACGGTGACGACGTCCGGCAGCCCGCGCCGGACATCTCACGTGTCACGAGGGATTGATACGTCGGGTCCCCGGACTGGAACGACTGTGCCGTCATGGCGGCGTAATTCGCTCCTACCCTGGCCGCGTTATTGAGCTGGACCCACGATTGGTAGAGGCGCCCGAAGTCGACGGCGACGAGCATGATCAGCAGCATCACGGGCAGGATCAGCGCGAACTCGACCAGGGCCTGGCCGCGAGTGTGCCGCCCGACATGGGCGGCGCGGCGCGCGGGTGTGCCGGTCTGGCGCTTCATAGCGACGTCAGTCTCGCCATCGCCACTTGCAGGTCGAATATCAGTGTTGCCCGGGAGCAACGGTCGGTTTGCTGGGGCGCACGCGTATCCGCAGCGTGCAATCGAAGGTGAACGGCGGAGTCCGCGCGGTCATCGGCGACGCGGGACCAGGACGCTGGCACGTGACACGTGAAAGGCACCGCGGTGACGCTCCGGGATCAGCGCGCGGGGCGATTCTCCCCCGCCACCGCCGACTCCCCCGCCACCGCCCTTCTCAGCCGATACCCCGAACCCCGGATCGTCTCGAGATACACCGGGTGGTCCGGGTCCGCCTCGATCTTCTGCCGCAGCCGGCGCATCGTGACCCAGACGTACGACGGGTCCGGCACCTCGGCCTCCGACCAGCCCCGCGCGAGCAGCGTCTCGGTGGACACGATGCGGTCCAGGTTGGCGGCAAGCGCGTAGAGCAGCCGCGATTCGGCGGGCGTGAGGCTCACCACGCGGCCGTCGACGATCGCCCGGCGCTTCTGCAGGTCGAGGATCAGCGACGGTCCGAGCGGGATCGCCCCGGACGGCACCTGGTCGCCGACCCGGCGCAGCACGCGGTGGATCCGCGCGCGCAGCTCCGGGTAGTGGAACGGCTTGGTGACGTAGTCCTCGGCGACGGCCTCCAGGGTGCTCGCCTTGGAGTCGCCGCTGTCGACCGCCGACAGCACGATGACCGGCAGGTCGGCGCGCTCCTTCACCTGCCGGGCCAGGGTGAGGCCGTCCATGCGCGGCATCATCAGGTCGACGATCAGGAGGTCGGGCCAGCCCTTCTCCAGCCGCCGCAGCGCCTCGAACCCGTCGCGCGCGGTCACGACCTCGAAGCCGTCGTCGCGAAGCTGATCGACGAGCACCACCAGGAGGTTCGGGTCGTCGTCGACGAGGAGGATCCGCACGGGCCGCGGAGCCATGGTCATGGCCGCAGCATAACAGCGGCGGCGCACCCGGAACGGCGCGCGAATCTCGGAACGGCGCGAACAGCCCGCCAGCGGGGCTTGTGGAGTACGCCAGAGCCCCCCAGGCCGCAGGGTCAGTCGCCTTCGTAGAGTCGCCGGAGGTCGACGAGCTCGACGTCCGGTCGACGGGCGGCCAGCTGGACGAGGTCGGGATCGAAGCCCGATCGGCCGAAGAGCAGGAGCTTCGTCCCGCCCACGTCGGCTCTGGTCGTCAGGTGCAGGCGGAGTCGATCCAGGCGGGCGAGGTCGGCGAGGGTTCTGGGACGTTCGCTCGCCTTGGCCTCGCCGACGACGAGGAGCCGCGGCTTGCCGTTGGCCTGTCCCCCTTGGCCCTCGGCCACGACGTCGAGCTCGAAGGACTGCCTCACGTCGCGGTCATTCACCTGCGCGAATCCCACCCGCCGAGGGGTGCCGCCGAGCGTCCGAGGAGACGCGTACCGCTCCGTCCACGCACGCGCGGTCGACTCGAAATGGGGCCCCAGGATCTGCGATCTGAACCGGGGTTGCGCGTCCGCCCAGGCCTCGAGCGTGCGTCGCGCCTCGAAACGGGCGAGGTCGGGCCGGAGCACGGCGAAGTGGAAGCGCAGGAGCGGGTCGGCCACGCGCAGGAGCGGGCGGGTGGGGCGCAGCAGGTCGGCGTCCCGAATGATGAACTGCGCCCGCTCCAGCTGGCCGAGCGGGTGATCGAGCGCCGTGTCCGGTCGGTTGAGGGTGGTGCCAACCCCCCGCCTCGTCGACTGCCCGGACGCGATGGCCGCGATGATCGACCGGTAGAGCGCGCGGTCCACGAGGGTCGGATCCTCGCTCAGGAGATACTCGGCTTCTCGGAACAGCGCATGGGACGGGTTGAGGGGACCCTCCATGAGCCAGTCCGCGAACTCCGCCGTGCCAGAGGGACTCGCGCCGCCCAGGAGATCCCGGTAGCCGGGCGGACCGCCGAGCACCGCGTTGACGAGGAAAGCCGTCTCCAGGTCGTGGATCCCCCAGAATGCCCGTGACTGCCGAAAGTCGAACCCCTGGAGAGGCATGTCGAGCACGGCCCGCCCGCGCAGCGCCTGCTGGCCGGTGAGGAGCCTGGTCATGACGGAGAGTGCGGAGCCGCACAGGATGAGCCGGAAGGCAGGATGACGTCCCGCTCTTACGCCGTCAAAGGCTGCCTGGATGACCGAGGGCAGCTCGGGCGATTCCCGCAGCAGGTAAGGGAACTCGTCGACCACCATGGGCCGCCCTGCGGCCTGTTCGGCAAGCGCGCGGAACGCGACGGCCCAGTCGTCGAACCGGCCACCCGCCCATTCGGGTAGCCCGGCGAAGGCGGCACTCGCGGCAGCGAAGTGCTGCAGAGCGGGCGCGCGCTCCTCTTCCAGCGCCTGGTGGTAGAAACCGCCCGTCGCGCGCGCGAGCTGGTCCAGTATGAAGCTCTTGCCCAGGCGGCGGCGTCCGTAGAGGAGGCCCAGACGGGCCGTTCCAGCGGGTCCGGACACGAAGCTAGCGAGGTCGGCCCACTCGGCCTCCCGGTCGAAGAGCTCTGACGGGCGGGCGGTCGTGGACGAGGACACCATGGGACAAGTCCGGTTGATATAACTGTAGTTATGACAGGACGAGTTGTATCAGCTGCTGCCTGGTCCGTCAATGGCCGGCAGGATCCAGTGTGGACGGCAGAATCCGGTGCCGGCAGGATCCACTGTGGCCGGCCAGGGATCCAGGTGGCCGGGCCGTCGTCCTGCCGGGATCGGCGCCATCGCGGGCGGCCTCACTCCGGGGCCGACGCGCGTTCCGCCGGGAGCGTGAACGCGAACGTCGCGCCCCCCTCGGGCGCTTCCTCGTAGCGGAGTTGCCCGCCCATGGCGCGCACCAGCCGGCGTGACACGTCGAGCCCGAGCCCCGTCCCATCATGGCCACGCGCCGTGGAGCCGCGCTGGAACCGACGGAAGACCAGGGCGCGTTCGGATCGCGGCACGCCCGGACCCTCGTCGCGCACCCGTACCAGCAGCTCGCGATCCCCCTCGGGCGCGATGCTCACGTGGACGGGCCCCGACGGGGCATAGCGGATGGCGTTGTCGAGGAGGATCCAGGCCACCTGCTCCACCGCATCGCGATCCCCCACGGCCAGCCACCCTGCGCTGCGATCGACCAGGTCGAGGCGTCGATCCGACGACAGCGCGTGCCAGGCGCGGCGGACGGCCGGGGCGAGCGCGAACGGCTCCGCCTGCGGGACGAACACGCCCGCGTCGAGCCGGGTCGCCGTCAGCAGCTCACGGACGACGCGCGTGAGGCGATCCGCGTCGGCGTTGATCGCCTCCGCGTGGCGCCGGCGGTCGTCATCGGGCGAGGAGGCCGCCGCGAGATCCTCGGACGACATCAGGATCCGCGCCAGCGGCGCCTGCAGGTTGTGCCCCAGGCCCCGCACGAACTCGCGCTGGAGTTCATGGGCGCGCCCGAGCCGTTCGACCCGCCGTGAGGCCTCCTCGTGGAGGCCGGCGCTGCGGAGCGCCACCCCGGCCTCACGCGCGAACAGGCCGAAGAGGGCGCGGTCGGCCACGGTCCACGAGCCGACCGATGTGCCCGCGCCTTCCAGGTGGCTGCCGGGGATGGCCTCGAGGCCGGCCGAGACGAGCGACGTCTCGGCCACCGCAGGAGGGGTGCCCGGCGGCGACACGGCGACCACTGTGCCGGCCGCGTCGCGCAGCCAGCACACGTCGAGCTCGAAGATCGAGCGCGCCGCGTCGAGCACGTCGCCGAGCAGGTTGGCGGGGCCGCGCTCCGGGCGCAGCGCCTCCAGCGAGCGCCACACGACCCGATCGCGCCGCTCGAGCGCGGCGGCGAGCCGGTTGTGCGACGCCGCGAGCCGGTCCAGCTGATCCCGGTCGCCGGCCGGGAGTCGCGCCCCGAGGTCGCCCGCCGCGACCGCCGCGAGCCCGGCCTCCACCGCCCCGAGGCGCCGTCGCAGCAGGTCGGCAAGGTAGACCGCCAGCGACGCCGCGAACACCAGCACCAGCGCCAGGAGGACCGCGAGGTATGGCACCAGGCTCGAGCCGATGGTCGAGGCGAGGCCGAGCTGAGTGGCGACCACGACGGTGCCTATCGCCGCGGACGTGCCCTGTCCGGACGTGCCCTGTACCGGGAGCGCGACCGCGAAGATGTCGTTCGGAAGGCGCCGGGAAACCAGCGCGTCGCCGCCCACCGGCGGCGTGGCCGCGACCGGGGCCGACTGCTGCGCGAGGGCCTGGTCGGAGGCGGCGGTGAGGGCGCCCGACCCGTCGTAGACGGCGACGTCGAACCCGGTGAGCCGCCTGGCCTGCACCACGAAGTCGGAGCCCAGGCGCTGCGCGAAGGCGAGGCCGGCACGGCCGCCGCCCGCGGTCACACCCGCGCCGGAGCGGCCGGACAGGTCGATCGGCTGCAGCGAGACCTGGTAGACGCCGCCCGGCAGGTCCGCGTAGGTGGACTGCGGGAGCGTGCCGCCCGGGGCCAGGGCGCGTTCCAGCACAGCCTCGAGCGCGCCCACGTCGGCCCCCGGGCCTGCCCCGATCGCATGCGTGCCCGCCATGACCACCGCGTCGTCGACGCCGCCCTGTGCGACCTGGAAGTCAACGACCGCCTGGGCGATCTCCTGCTCCTGGAGGGCCGCGACGTACCCCTGGAGGACGCTCCAGGTGGCGTAGCTCTGGGCCAGCCGGTCGAGCGAGGTGGCGTCCGACCCGAGGATGCTCTGGACCGCCCGCCCGGCGTCCACGACCCGGCCGTCCGCGTCGGCCCGGACCGCGCCGTCGACCTGACCGAGCACGATCGCCGCGACCAGCACGACCGGGACGACGGCGAGGATCAGCAGCGAGAGTGTCTGCTGCTGTCGGTAGGAGAGTCCCCGATGCGGCACCATGAGCCGCCGCTCAGGTCGCGGCCGGCACCAGCCGGTAGCCGACCCCCCGTTCGGTGACCAGGTACCGCGGATGGTCGGGGTCGGGCTCGATCTTCTGCCGCAGGCGGCGGACCGACACCCAGACGAACGACTCGTCGGCCGCATCCACCTCGCTCCAGCCGCGTGCGATGAGCTGCTCGGTCCGCACCGCCCGGCCCAGCTCCCGCGACAGCGCAGCGAGCAGCCTGACCTCGATGGGGCTGAGGGACACGCGTTGGCCGGAGACCCACGCCTCGCGCCGCTGCAGCACGAGGGTCAGTTCCGGGCCGAGCCGCAGTTCGCGTTCGCGAACGCGCTCGCCCAGTCGATGAGACACGCGCTTGATGCGGGCGCGCAGCTCCGCATAGTCGAACGGCTTGGTGACGTAGTCCTCGGCATACCGCTCGATGAACTTCACCTTGCTCTCGCCGGCGGTGATCGCGGACAGCACGATGATCGGCACGTCGCCCAGGCGGAGGAGTCGTTCCGCGGTCTCCTCGCCATCCATGCCGGGCATCATCAGGTCGAGGACCACGATGTCGGGCGCGAACGCGTTGAAGCGGGAGATGGCTTCGCCGCCCGACCGCGCCGGCTGGACCTCGAAGCCGTCGCGCTCCAGCCGCTCGGTCAGCTGGGCGAGCAGGCGCACGTCGTCGTCCACGAGCAGCACGCGGCGGATCTGATCGCTTACCACGGCCGTCTCACGGGTTCGGCGTCTGTGCGCTGCCGGGAGACGGCGTCCGTCCCGCCTGACCGGGTGGAACCACGGGCTGGCCGTGGGGTGGGTCCGGCTGGGGGACCGGCGTCGCCGCGGGAAGTCCGTTCCCGCCGGCGTTGCCGTTGGCGCCCGGGTCGGGGTTCCCGTTCCCGCCGGCGTTGCCGTTGGCGCCCGGGTCGGGGTTCCCGTTCCCGCCGGCGTTGCCGTTGGCGCCCGGGTCGGGGTTCCCGTTCCCGCCTCTGAACGCCTTGCCG